>NZ_JAKMAY010000014.1:23660-38433 GCF_022015835.1 Streptomyces sp. ICN903
GGCGTGGGGGCCGGCCGGGATCAGCGCGTCGTCGCCCGACCGGTGCGGCCCGACTGACTCGGCGTCGTCCGCGGCGGCCGTGCCCGGCCGCGCCCACCGGGCGGGGTCGCCCAGGACCCAGTCGGGTGACGGTTCCATCAGGCCCAGGGCGAGGAGGGCGACGATCGACCGTTCACCGGCGTTCGGGGGGACGACCCATCCATGGGGTGTGTCGGGGCAGGTGGCCGCGAGGCGCTCGGCCCGTCGCAGCAGCACGGGCCATGGGAAACGGCCGCGTTCGGTCACGACACCCGTGCGGGAGGCGCGCAGCACCGGTTCGGCCCGCTTCAGCCATGCGCCGAGATCGCCCATGTCACCCACTCCCTGATGGTCGTCGGGCCCCGCAGATCCTCGGGGACGGTCACGCCGTGTTCCTTCAGCACGACGTAGGTCACCTCGCGCTCCAGCGAGGTCAGCGGCCGGTCGAGGTCGTCCTCCTCCAGCGCCTCGGTCAGCGCGCGGGTGAGCGCCGCCGCGTCGGCGGAGGGCGGCGCGGTACACGTGACCCGCAGCCGGCGCGGCATGTCGAAGCGGATGTGCCGGATCCGCTCGCTGTCCTCGCCGGCCGGAGCGGCGTCCGGCGCGATGCGGTGCAGCGCGGCGAACAGCTCTCGTGCCTGGTGGCGGGCGAGCCGGGCGCCGAGGCAGCGGTAGGCGCCCCAGCCGAAGGAGAACAAGGCACGCCCGGCCACGGGGTCGTCGTCCATCCGGTTGGCGTCGGCGATCCGGACGGAGACGATCTGCCCGGGGCGCAGCTCGTGGCCGTCGAGCCGGATCGGTTCGCGCACCACCCGCTCCAGCGTCTTCAGCGGTGGTTCGGCCCGCAGGGCGTCGTCGAGGAGGCGTTCGCGCTGTTCGGCGTCGGCGAGCGCGCCGGGCGTACCGAGGATCCGTACGGCCGTGTTGCCGAGCATCCCCCCGACCGTCTCCAGAGACGCCTGGACCAGCATCACCGCGTTGGCCTCGACGTCCTCGTCGGGCAGGTCGATCGCACCGGCGTTCCAGGCGCCGAGCACCGAGGTCCCGGGGGCGGCCGTCCGCGCCGCGGTGACGGTCTCGCGGATGCGGACGAGCGCGGCTCGCCCGGCGCGGACCGCCTCCGCGGGGTCCTCCAACCGGGCGGCATAGGCGACCAGGGCGAGTTGCTGGCTGAGCTTGTGCAGGCGCCGGTACTCCTCGTCCGTGACGCCGATGAGCCGCGCTCCGGTGCGCACCGCGTACGGGAACGCCACCGCGGTCATGAACTCGCCGCCTCCGGCCTCGGCGAACCGTTGCACGATGTGCTCCGCGTCCGCGCGCAGGCCGGGTGTGCGGGCGGCGACGGCGTCCGCGGAGAAGAACCCGCCGAACGCGCGGCGCAGCACCATGTGCCGGTCGTGGCCGGTCTGGAGCATGACGCGTTCGGCGAACGCGGTGATCTCCCGCACCGCGGGGTGCAGTTCGGCGGGCAGTTTCGTGGCCAGGTGCGACATGACGGGCTGTGGTTCCAGAACGCCCAGCCGTTGGTCGCCCAGGAGCCGGGTGGCCAGGGCCCGGCTGGTCACCGTCCAGCCCAGACCGCCCGGCAGCGGGCTCAGCCCGGCGTCGGCCGCGGGTGCGGCGGCGGCTTGCGGGTCACGGGAACGGGTGCGGCTCATGCCGTACCTCCTCGGGGGAAAACGCACGGTGGCCCAAGCCGTTCCTGGCCCGGAACGCGCTGAGGGTCTCGGGCGGCGGCAGGCGTCGGTGCCGGTGGCCGAACGTCATCGGCACCGTGCCCGGTACGACCGCCTTGACGCAGCTCAGGCCCAGTCGGTGCAGTTCGTCGGTGGTGTGGTCGACGACGAGGACCTCCTGCCCGTCGCGCTGTGCGGCCCGCAGCAGTGCGCCGAGGTCGGCGGCGACGTCGCCGACCGGTTCGTACAGGGCGGGCGCGGACGCCGCCGCGGGAGGGGCTCCGTCGAGGAGGAAGGAGAACCAGGGCCGTGCCTGGGGCAGGGCGGCGACGAGGGCGTGGTCCTCCATCCGGCGCACCAGGTCCGCATCGTGCAGGGCGCGCTCCAGTTCGGGGCGGCGGCGGCGGTACTCCAGGGTGATGACAGGGGCGGCGGCGGCCATCTCGTACACGGCTCCGAGCAGCGCGCCCTCGGTGGTGAGGGCCGAGCCGGCGGTGACGAGGGTGGCGGGTCGGTCGGGGTCCTTCGAGGTCGACACCAGCAGCACCACCGGTACGTCGAACGCGCCGACCGCCCGGAAGGCCCGCAGGTCGCGGCCGGTGCGGTGGCGCACCGTGCGCACGGCGCGGGCGGCGGTGCCGCGCACGTGGCCGAGGTCGAGTTCCGGCAGCGGTGTGCCGGAGTACCAGGTGCACAGGAAGGCGTCGCGTTCGGCCACCTCCAGCAGCGCCGCGAGCAGGGCCTCCTCCGTGCCGGAGCCCAGAGCGCAGCCGTTGGAGTTCTCGTACACGAATCTGGGGCCGGTCTCCGGGCGTCGGGCGGCTCCGTAGTAGGCGACGTGGAAGGGCAGCAGGGTGCGCCGGCCGGTCAGCGCGGAGTGGGCTTCCGCCCAGCCGGTCGGCGTGTCCGGGGTGAACGGCGTGTACTCGAAGCCCGGGGTGCGGTACGCCTCGTCGGGGTGGAGGAGCAGCGTGCGCGGGTCGACCGCGTCGCCGAGCAACTCGCCGTAGGCGGCGAAGCGGACCGGATCACGGCCGCCGCAGTGCCATCCGGCGTAGCGTTCCAGTCCCTCCAGGACGGCCGCGGGGCGGGCTCCGGTGTAATCCTGGGCCCGGCCGATCGCGATCTCGTCGAATCCCCAGACCGTGGGCACCCGCACCTGGGTCGACGGCAGGGCGGCCCCCTCGCCGACGGAGGCGGAGCGGGTGATGCCCGACCATGCGTCGAGGTACTCCTGCTCCAGCCGTTCGGCGTACCGGGTGGCGGAGTGACGGCGCGCGGAGCCCGGGGCCGTCGCGGGCAGGGGCCGGGACAGGTCGGGCAGCGGCGGCGGGAGCGGGCGGCGCGCGGTCCGGCAGTGCGGCGTGGTGCACAGGGCGTGCGGCAGGGCCGGATGCCAGTCGCCGGCCGGTCGGCCGGGCCCGATCGCGAAGGCGGCCTCGACGCTGCGTGCCGGTCGGCCGGCGGCGAGCCGCTCGGTCTCGTCCCGGACGAGGGCTGCCGCCAGCCGGTCGGCGCCGGGCGGCAGCCACGCGCCGTCGCGGGCGGACAGGCGGCGCGGGACCGCTGCGGCCAGCGGGACGCCGTCGGGTCCGTCCGCCGCCCGGACGCGCAGCGCCAGGCAGTGCGGGCAGCCGGGCCGGCCCGGTCGCGTCAGCGGGCCCACGACGACCCGGCCGCGCAACCCGTACACGGGCAGGACGACCGCGTCGGTCGCCGCGAGACGCGACAGGTCGGCGTCCCACGACAGGTCCACGACGACGAGCGGCCGTCCGTCCCCGGACCGGTCCGTGCCGTGGGCTTCCTCGCCGGCGGTGCGCACGTCGGCGACCTCCGCGACCAGCCGTCGCAGCCGTGCCGCGAAGCCACCGTCGGTGCGGGCCTCCGCCCGGCGCGAGATCGACGTCCCGCTCATGCCTCGGACCCTGGGGCCAGCACCACACCCGTCAGCTCTCCGGCGACCAGCGGCGGCAGCGCGACCTCGCGCCGGAGGAGCCCCAGCGCGACCGCGACCGACCGGACCGACCGGGCGTCGGGCGCCGTCTCGGACGGCAGCGCCGGTACGGCTTCCCGGGCGTCCTCCGCGCTGAGCTGGTCTCGGGCCAGCGCGGTCAGCAGAGCGCGTTCCTCGGCCTGGTCGGGGGTGAAGCCGGTGCGTGTGACGGTGCCTTCGGCGCCGTCGACGCGGGTTCGCCACAGTCCGCTGGGGTGGCGTTCGGTGCGGGTGTCGACGTCGGGGCCGGCCAGTTCCGCCAGACGCAGCGCTCGTTCGGAGCGGGCGTCGGCGGGGCGGCGTTCGGCGCACGTGTCGTCCAGGGCCCGGTCGGCCCAGTGGAGCAGGGCGCGGGCCAAAGCCTGGTCCCCGTCCCTGCCGACGCCCGCCGCGGTGCCGGATGCGCCCTCGGCTTCCGGCAGCGTCGCCTCCACGGCGGTCAGGGCGGCCTCGGCGCGGGCGTCGGCCATGGACTCCGCGACGATGACGGGTCCGTGGGCCGATCCGGTCGGCCGGGTGCGTCCTGGCGGGTTGGTCCGCACCCGCAGAGCGGTGAGCGGGAACTGAGGGAGCTGTTCGGGAGCGCAGGAGAACAGCGGGCCGAAGCACCGCGCGCCGAAGACCGACTCGGGGAAGCGGCCGCCGGCCGCGGGGCCGCTCGGTGCGCCGGTGTGGAAGCCGTGTCCGGGGCAGCCCGGGTCCGGGTCGACGGCCGTGCGCCAGATGCTGAGCCGGGTCAGGTCCACGACGACGCCCTCGCCGAGCACGCCGTCGTCACCGGTGGCGACGTACTGGAACAGCTCCTGGGCGAGCACCGTCGCCGCCACCGACACCGGTACGTGTCCCAGGCCCGTCGACGGGGGCAGCGCGACGGCCTGGTGGGCCAGGCGCCGCCAGGCGCACCGTACGCAGGCCCGTCCCGATCCGGGCAGCTGCCCTTTCAGCAGCAGTGCCTGGCCGCTCACCAGTCCCGCCCAGGCGCCGGTGCCGGCGGCTTCGGCCCGGTCCAGGAACCTCCAGGCCTCCTCCTCGGCGGCCGGCGGGAAGAGCCCGACGAGGGTGCGTCCCGCGCCGTCGGTGTCGGGGCCGGTCAGGTGGACGGGGGCTCCTCGGCGGGTGAAGTCCTCGGCGACCTCGAGGAGTTCGGCGTCGGGTTCGGCATCGAGCAGGGTGATGTCGCCGAAGCCGCTCTCCATGAACGCCGTGGCCAGTGGCCCGGCCCGGTCGACCGGGCCGGCCAGGGCCAGCGGGTGGCGGCGGGCCCGGTCCAGGCCGGCCGCGGGGTCGGTGGTGAAGTGCCGCAGGAACTCCACTTGTTGTGGGAAGAGGTCCGCCGGTGTGGAGCCGTCGAGGTTGGTGTCGGCGTTCTCCCAGCGGACCACCTTGCGCTGTTCCAGCACCTTCAGCAGCTGGTCCACGAATCGGGCCTGGTCCGGTTTGAGGGCACCGAGCAGGGTGTCCGGCACGACGCCGCGGTCCAGCAGCGGGGCGAGTCTCTCGATCCAGGTCGCGACCGTGCCGCCGTTCAGTGTGAACGAACCGTCCGTGGTGCGGATCCACACCCCGTTCGGCACCGGTATGTAGTAGGCGTCGCTGCGCAGCCGCAGCAGGCTCGCGGTCATGCCCCACCCCCGTGGCCCGCCGGCATGGCGAGCGGACGCAGACTGTTCTCCAGGTACAGGCCCCTGCGGTAGGTGCCCACGGGCACCATCAGCAAAGACGTGAGGTGCCGGGGCACAAGGCCCAGCGCGTCGTCGAGCAGGCCGCTGACGAAGCCCAGCACCGGGTGCGCGGTCAGGCCCGCGCGGGCCGCGCACACCGTGAGCCGCTGGGCGAGGACCCCCGCCAGCAGGTGCTGGGTGCGGTAGCCGACCGGGCCGCCGGCGCCGCGGTGCGGGTCGGTGGAGCCGACCATGACAGCGATCAGCGGGGCCTGTCCGATGTTCATGTAGTCGGCGAACATGCTGCGCTGGGCCGGCGCGCCGAAGTCGCCGCCGGCGAGCCGGGACAGTCGCCGCCCGTCCCGGTGCGGCAGGTAGGCGCCGGGCGGGATGCCGGGAACGGATCTCGCGATCAGCACGCACCGCGGGTGCATCGGGGTGTCCTCGCTGCCGGGCACGTCGCAGTCGAGCGGGGCGAGTACCTCGGGCAGCCATTCGGCCAGGGTCTCCGCCGGCAGCGGTGAGCCGCGCAACTGCTCGCCGAGGGCAGAGCGGCCCCAGGAGTCGGCCACAGCGAGCGGCCGCGGGGTCGCGGCGGGCAGCTCGGCATCCACCCGGCCGGCGAGGTCCGCCGGCTCGACGGGCGGCAGGTCGACGGGCCGGCCGGGGCGTGCGGCGGCCAGGCAGGCTCCGTGCATCCGGCGGCTGCCGGTGCCGGGCCCGGGCGGCGCGGTCATTCCCAGCCAGCGGGGCCGGCCGGGCGGTGGCGCCTCGCCGAGTCCGGCCGCCGCCGGTGCGTCGCCCACGGTGATGTCCAGTACGGCCGGGGCGGCCTCCTGATCGGGGTCGAGTCCGAGCCATTCGAGGATCCGCCGCTCGTCCACGCCGAAGGTGACCCGGCACGGCAGGCCCCAGGAGCGGGCGGTGAGCGCGAACTGGCCGACGACCGCGCCGGTGTCCATCGCCCCGAGCCGGTAGGAGAAGTCGCCGTACTTGAAGTGGTTCTTCCACAGCGGCTGGGTGAGTACGAGGCGGACGCACCCCTCGGGGGGCGTCAGCTCCGCCGGGGGCCGCCCGAGGGAGAGCACCGCCAAGGCGTGGCGCACCGCGTCGTAGTGGTGGACGCCGGCGTCCAGGCCGTCCACGCCGGCGACGGCCACGTAGCACTCGGCCGGGTACGTCACGCCGCCCGAGGGCACGGCCCGGCGCAGTTGGTAGTGCGGGTTGCGGTGGACCGGCGTGGGCTCCTCGGGGCTGCTCTTGGCGATGCCCTCCGGGTACCAGCGCACGCCGGTCAGACCGTAGCCGGCCTGGAGCAGCATGCCGAGCCGGGCGGCGGGGGCGGCGTCGGCGAACGCGGCCGCCGCCGTGGGGCCCCCGGCGGCGACCGCCCGCGGCAGGGTGGGCAGATCGGTGCGGGGCAGGTCGACGTACCAGCGGAAGGGGCTGGGGATGTTCTTCCAGTCGATCTGCCAGTGTCGCGGGTGGATCTCCTCGTAGCTGCCGCGCAGCCGGCGCACGAAGGCGTCCACGCCCGCCGCGTCGAACGGTTCGCTCCGCTGTGCGCCGCGGGTGAGCGGCGGTGCGTCGGTGCCCGTGGCCGTCATCCGGTTACCTCGGCTTCCGGCCGCACCGACCGGATGATCTCGGCGGCGTCGAGGTCGTACTCCTCCTCGAAGGCCCGTGCGATCAGGTGGAAGAGCGTGTACCGGTCGGCGAGCAGGAAGCCCAGCCGGTACAGGTGCCAGTGGGCGTACGCCTGGGCCAGCCGGGAGGCCAGGAAGCGTCGGTCCTCGCGGATCATGCCCTGGTAGAACTTGTTGTCGGCGATCGCGCGGTGGATGCCGGCCACGGGTGGCTCCGGCAGGTCCGCGAGCCACTCCACCTTCGGCCTGCGGTACAGGCCGTCGGGCGACGGGGCGAGCTTGGCGGTCTCGGCCTTGCGCGGCGTGGCGTAGAGGTAGAACCGGCCGTCGTCGAAGCCCTGCTGGATGGCCGGCAGATAGCCGCGCAGCCGCAGTGTCCAGTCGCGGGCGAGGTCGGGTACGTCGAGCAGGTCGCCGTCGGGGTCGCGCATGGCGTCGACGAGCGCGCGCAGCCGGGGGCGGAGCAGGTCGCGGTTCTGCTCGTAGCGCCGGGCGTGTTTGGCGCGGGTGCCCTCCGGGTCCCGGATGAGCAGCATGTAACCCTCGAACGTGGCCAAGTAGGAGAGGTAGCCCGCCTTGAAGCCGAACCGGGCGATGGGCTCGGGCAGCCGGGGGGCGAGCAACAGGCCGCTGCACACCAGGTAGTCGAAGGCCACGGCGAGACGCAGCGCCCGGTCACCGCGGGTGGCGCGCAGGGTGGTCAGGGCGAGCGGCGTGGTCTCGGTCCAGAACGACTCCGCGAGGCCGAGCGCGGCAGCGCCGCCCAGCCAGTCGTGCTCGTGGTTGTAGGGCTGGTACTCGAAGACGTCGCCGCTGTGGGCGCCGGTCCCGGCGGAGCCGATGTGCTCGGTGATCCGGGCCCTCAGGCGCCGTTCGACCGAGGGGCTGGCGGTCTTGAAGCGCAGCCGGAGGAAGGGCCTGCCGCCGTGGTTCTCCCGCAGGTAGAACCACGACCGGGTCTCGCCGAGTGCCACGGACTCGTCGAGGGCGGGCGCGACCACGTCGAGAAGGAGGTCCTCCTGCACCGACCACGGGACGCTGACGGTGAGATCCTTTTGTTCACTGATGGACATGGTGTTCATCCCTGTCGTGTGCCGCCGGCGCCGGGCGAGGCCGGCTCGCCGCCTGCTCCGTGGCCGCCCGGTGGGCCAGGTAGGCGACGAAGCACTCGCCCTGCGGGCGGACGTTCATCCGGTTGTTGGTGGTGTGCAGGTACTGGCTGACGAGGGCGGCGAGGGCGACCGCGGGGGGCGCCGAGCGGTCGGTCTCCGCCGGCCACACCCGGCCCGACGTCACGAGGGGGCGCAGCCGTTCGAGCGCGTCACCGATCGTCCGCTCCCAGCGTTCACCGAGCCCCTTGCCGATCGGCTCGCCCGCGTCCAGGTCGGCGACCAGGGCCGTGTAGGTCTCGCGTTGCAGTCGGTACTGCGCGTCCCAGGCGGCGAGCAGGCGCTTGTCCGTCACATAGGCGGCCCAGCGTTCGTGGTAGGTGCGCAGGAACACGGCGCGTTCGTCGGGGCCGAAGCCGAGCGCCCGCGCGGCCAGGAGCAGCATCTGGAGGGCGATGCCGAGACGGGCCCGGTCGGTGTGGACCAGCCGGAGCACCTGTCCGGCCAGCAGGGAGCCGGCGTGGAAGACGTCCTCGGCGATCTCGACGCCTTCGGGGCCGCCGTATTTGGCCAGTTCGGGCCGGTAGTCGATCCAGCGCACCGTGTTGGGCGGTTCGGGGGTGCGCAGCCGGTCGTCCGAGGCGTCGCCGTGCTCCAGCTCGCTGAGCCGGCGCAGCGCCTCGCGCAGCCGGTCCGGGTCGGTGTCGTCGGGGCCGGGGTGCCGTTCCAGGTAGGCGGTGATGCGGCGCTCCGCCTCGTCCCGCACATCGTCCTCGTGCTCGGCCGGTACCTGCATGCGCAGCCGGACGTGCGGGCCGCGCTCCCAGTGGCGCAGGTAGAAGTGGCGCAGCAGGCGCCCCTCCCTGCGCAGGTCATCGACCATGGGCAGCAGGAGGTCTGTCAGCAGCGGGTCGGTGTCGCCGTGGTGGAAGACATGGCAGGACAGCCAGGTCTGCGTGACGGCCGGACTCACGGTGCCCCCTCGGTGGTCTCGACGATGAACTCCTCGGTGTACCGGGTGCGGATCGGTTCGGCGTCGGCGCCGAGCGGTGTCGGCAGGCACTCCTGGAACGTCATGTCGCCCTGGCACCGGCGCAGTGCCCGCTGCCAGGCGCGCACGCCGGTGATGCTGGTGAAGTCCAGGAAGGTGGGCTTGCGTTCGGCCGAGGTCGGGAACCGTGCGAGGGTCCTCGTCCAGTCGCGTCGCCGCTCCGCGGAGACCGGCACCAGCGGGTCGGGCAGGGTGAAGCCGCGGTAGAAGACCCGTTCGGGCAGCCCCAGTTCCGCCCGCCAGCGCCGTGCCTCCCGCAGGAGCGCGGTCCCGGTCAGGTCGGTGATGTCCGGGAGCAGTGGTGCGGGCACCTTCCAGGTGCGGCGGGCCAGGACCAGGCCGCCGGAGCGGACGCGAGGGTAGCGGCGTACGGTGTGCCGGTCGCCGCGGCGCTGGTCGACCCGGTCCCACCAGGCGAGGTTGGCAAGGCTGCCGGAGCTGAAGAAGCCGAGGAACTGGTAAAAGCGCGGGGCGAGTTCGTTGAGGAGGAAGTTCAGCGGCACCAGCCGCAGCACGGGGCCGTCCTTGCCGCGGCGCAGCAGCAGCCGGCCCGTGGCCTCGTCGTATTCGACCCAGCACTCCTCCAGGGAGATGCCCGTGTCCGTGCCCCATTCCCGTCCGGGTGCGGAGCAGGGGTAGCGCAGATGGCCGCCGAGGAGCGGGGGGTGGACGTTGGCGTTGATGCCGAGGACGGCCGACAGGTCGGTCAACGGCGCCGACGCGTGGTCGTCGCGGGCGATGTCCGCGGTGACCAGGTCGCCGAAGCCCTGGTCGCCGACCGCGCTGTAGGCGGGCAGGAAGCGGGAGACGGCCCGGCCGAAGCCGATCGAGCCGCCGTTGACGACGAGCAGGTCGCCCTCGGGGGACGGGTGGTGCTGCACGGTCCAGCTGACCCGCGACCAGCGTGGGATCCACGGCGGAAGCCGCTCGGCGAGCCGTGCGGCGTGCCGCGGGTCGACGACCGCTTCGGCGTCGTCGCCGCCGTCGGGGTCGGCCAGGTCGAACACCGCGTCCTGGAGACCGCGCAGTTGCCGTGGCACCGCGGCGGTCAGGTCGGTGAGGCGCTCGGCGAGCAGGGGTTGCAGCTTGGGTGAGGACAGCGCCGCGAAGAGTGTGAGGAGCCGGTGCGGGCCGGGTCCGAAGCGGGTCCTGACCACGTCGGCGACGATCGCCCGAACGTGTGCGCCGTCGTCGAAGACGGGCATCAGCCGGTGCCAGGGTTCCAGGTCGGGCAGGTGCCGCCGCCACCGGTCGGCGTTCTCACTGCGCGGCCGGGCCAGCACGGTGTCCTCGTAGACGAGGGTCCGCGCCGTGTCGACGGGGGGCACGGTGACGCCGCAGAGCGCGGCGAGGTCGGTGACGTGCCCGGTGATACGGGCGATGAGTTGTGCGCGCCGGTCGGTGTCGGCCGTCCCGAAGGCGGCCTCGGCCGTCGCCAGGCCTGTCAGGCATTCCCGCAGGGCGGGGTCGGTGTCGGCGGGCAGCAGCTCGGTCAGGCGTGCGATCGGATGCGGGTGCTGGTCGCCGACGTTCAGGTCACGGGCCAGGACCTCTTTTTCGAACAGGGTGTCGAGCTGGGCGGTGGCGTCCTGCGGAGGTGTGCCGGGCAGGGCCGCGCACCGCTCCCGCACCTCTCTCTCGGGCACGGCGGCGTCGGCCGGCAGGGTGAGCAGTTGTGTCACCACCGGGCCGGTCGGGACGCGTACGAACCGCTCCTTGCTCGCGGGCACCTCGGTGCCGTCCCTGCCTCGGACGAGGAAGACGACACCGTCGGCGGACGCGCCCACCACCGGTGCCCGCCGTACCACGGCCACCGGCCGCAGCGCCGGTTGTTCGGCCAGGGACCGTTCCACCCAGCTCACCAGCTGCCGTGGCAACCGGCACACGGATGCCCGTTCCTGGTCTCCGTTCTCGGCCTCGGCCCCCGGGGTGTCCTCCAGGAGCACCGGCTGCGTGTGGACCAGTTGGCCGAAGGGGGACGGTTTGAGGGTGCTGCGGGTGAGGAGGTTGAGGACGGTCGACTCGGTCATGCGGTCCCGTTTGCCGTGGGCGGTGCCGTGGGCGACCCCGGTGGCATAGCGGTCCATGTTCTGCAGCAGGCCGTCCGCGCTGAGTTGGGCGCCCGCTCGCAGGGCGGGGTCGAGGGCCGCGGAGGCGAGCGTCTTCTGCTCGGTGCCCAGCGCCGCCTCGTACTCGGCCGCCAGCCGCGCGGTCAGCTCCTCGCGCCGGGCCGCCAGGGAGCGCAGTTCCGCCACCCCTGCCGAGGCGGGGAGGTGGAGTGTTTGCAGGTCGGTCTCCGGGACGTCCACCGCCCGGTGCAGGCGGCGGCGCAGGGCGAGCACCGCACGCCGCCGGTCGCGGTCGTCCAGGAGGGGGACGAGGGCGGTGAGTTCATCGGCCACCCGCGGTGCCCACTCGGCCCAGTCACGGCGCACCCGCGCCAACTCGTCGCAGAGCCGGGCGACCTCTCGCGAGGAGAGCCGGTCCACCAGGTCCAGGGGTTGGGAGCACACACGCACGACGCCGTATCCGGCGTACCTGATCCCCGGGCTAGACACGGGTCTCCTCCCCAGTGGCGGCGGCCGCCCGGGCGGCGGCGCGCCGGCGCTCGTGGAAGACGGTGCGCCCGGCGTCGACGCGATCGGCGAAGTCCTCGACGGACGCGACGAAGACGCGCGGCGCGTCCACCGGTACGACGTGTCCGGCGCCGGCGATGACCGCGACGTCGGCGCCGGCCGCGGCGGCCGGTTCGATCGCGTTCCGCTCGTTCTGCAACAGCGCCCCGTTGACGAGGTGAACCGGGGCCCGGAAGCTCTTCAGATCGTCCAGGCCGGGCAGCCGCAGGCAGCCGTCGGACAGCTCGTCGAACGTCGCGGTGAGCAGCTTCTCCCATTTCTCGCCGTGCAGTTGCGCGAAGTGGTCCCGGACGCCCCGCTGCCGGGCCGCCATGCTGGTGAAGCCGGTGAGCCAGCGGTTGAGCGTTCCGGGGGAGAGCAAGAACGAATACCCGGACATGATCACACCGGCGACGGCGTCGGGCGCGTTCTCCGCCGCACGGAACGCGACTGCGGCGCCCAGGTAGGAAAGCCCTGCCACCAAAGGTGGTTCGGGTTGTCCGTGAATCTCTTTTCGGACACGTTCCACCGCCACCGCGGCCGGATGCGAAGGTATTTCAGTCTCGCTTCCGTGGCCAGGGAGCCGTACTTCGACGACGGAGCGGCTCCATAGATGCCGGCACCTCGCGTAATGGGCGTCTTCCGTACCCATCAGACCGTGCACCAGGATTAAGGGTCGCACGTGATACCAGCTTTCTTTCGCCAGAAACAGAGTGCAGGCAGAAAAAGCCCCGGATCCCCTTCCGACGATTTTAATCGGAAGTTGAACCTCCGTCCACAGCGAAAGGCTCGGCGCAAAAGGGCATGACGAGGAAACGCTCCGGACGGTGGTGAAATACGCCCTGGTCAGGCATAATGAAGGCGGTGTCGCGGGAGCCGGTCCGTGCGAGGGCCGGCTCCCGCGACACCTCGGCGAGGATCCAAGCCGAGCCGGAACCCTCGGACCTGCTCGATTGGCGCGGGCAGGTCCGAGGGCGGCGCGGTCAGGCCCCGCGTCCGCGACTAACTCACGAGCTGCAGCTGCAGGTGCAGATGCAGGTCGTGCAGGAGGCGGACGCGACCATCGTGACGGTCAGGTCCTCACTGTCGAGCAGCGTCTCGTCCATGTAGTCGCTGATTTCCAGGGCGTCGACGTCCAGGCCGGTGAGGCCTTCGACACCGATGTTCTGGTCGACGGCGAGATCGCTCATGCCGTTCCCCCATTCCAAAAACAGATGCGGATCGCGTACTTCGCGCCGCACATGAGCCGGCAGCAGGAAAACACAGCACGACTCCCCCGGACCCTTCTGCCCGGGCCTGTTCGAGGATAAGCACGGCCACTCCCCGTCATCAAGAGGACCGTTCGAGCCACACCACATCCGTATCCATGGTTTTCCAATCACAACCACAAGCCCCTGTGACGTACATCACACTCCCCTTGTGATGCGGTCTTGTACCAACAGACCAGCCGCCGGTACGGTTGCGCCCCGTGACGCGTTTATCTGCCATTGACCGCAGGACGCACTCGGTGGCCCGACTTTGGCATCCTTCCAACCGCCGACCGCGACGACGCCACCCATGGGGGATCTCCGATGAAGGTAGGAACCTGCTCGATTCCGGACGGCACCGCCCTCGCACGTTTCCGCGACAGCGGTGAATACACGCACGCCGAAGCAGCGGAAGCAGTAATTCCGGGGAACGGCAGGATTGATGCGAGAGAGCTGGCGCGCCTGACCATGGACCGCCCCGGCCTGACGCCCGAGCGGGCGTCCCGGCTGGTCGATCTGTGGATCCGCGTCCAGGGCGTGCTCCTGCGCCCCCTGGGGGTCAAGCCCAACACCATGCGCGACGGCCGGGAACAGCCCCTGCCCGAAGTGGGCGGCCGGCTCGGCCCCTACGAGGTGTTCGAGGCGAGCGAGGACGAGGTGCTCCTCGGCGACACCGACGCGCTCCTGGAACACCGCATGTCCTTCGTCGTCGCGGACGGCAAGGCCTTCATCGGTGTCGTCCTGCGCACCAGGAACAAGGCGGGCGACGCCTACTGGGAGCAGTTCCGCCACAACCAGACCCAGCTCCTGCACGAGTCGCTCCGCCGCGGGCTGAGCCGGGCCGTCGGCGACGGAGGCGAAACGAACGGCCGCGAGACGGCCGCAGATCGGTGACGGCCCGCCGGACGGCTGTAGACCGGCGCACGTGAGAAGGGCCCCATGTCAAGTCTGACCGAAACCGCCCGTTGGATCGCCTGTGCCAGGGCAGCCGAATCGCTCCGGCCCGACCGCCTGTTCGATGACTCGCTCGCGGTGGAGTACCTCCGGCGCACCGACCCGGAACTGTACGCCGGGCTGCGTTCCGAGCCGAGTTCACGCTTCGATGTCCTCGCCGTGCGCACCAGGTTCTTCGACGACTGCCTGCTGCGCGCCGTGACCGAGGGCGCCCCCCGACAGGTCGTCGTGCTGGCCGCCGGCCTGGACGGCCGGGCCTTCCGGCTGCCCTGGCCCGCCGGC
The DNA here is from genome assembly GCF_022015835.1 of Streptomyces sp. ICN903. Taxonomy (NCBI): domain Bacteria; kingdom Bacillati; phylum Actinomycetota; class Actinomycetes; order Kitasatosporales; family Streptomycetaceae; genus Streptomyces; species Streptomyces sp. ICN903. Next base: position 37,913 of record NZ_JAKMAY010000014.1, read on the forward strand.
GTCACCCTCTACGAGGTGGACCTCCCCGAGGCGATCGAGGAGAAGTCCGCGTTCCTGGCCCGCCACGGTCCGGCCACCGCGCGGTGCCGCCGGGTGCCGGTGTCCGGCGACCTCACCGGCGACTGGCCGGCCGCGCTCGCCGAGGCGGGATTCCGCGAGGACCTGCCGACCGCGTGGCTGGCCGAGGGGGTCCTCTACTACCTGACCGGGGACCAGGTGGACGCGGTCGTGGATCAGGTGACCGAACTGTCCGCGCCCGGCAGCGTCCTGTGCCTGGAGCAGGTGAACACCGACCTGTACCGCGCACCGTGGATGCAGCAGTGGCTGCGCACGATGCGCGACGAGGGCCGGCCGTGGCTCTCCGGGGTGGCCGATCCCGAGACCTGGCTCGCCCGCCGAGGTTGGCGGGCCGCCGTCCACGAACCGTGCCACCTGCCCGAGGCAGAGGGCCGCCTGGTCCCCCGCACCCCACCGCGCGACGTCCCCGGAGCCGCCCGCACCTGGCTGATCAGGGCCGACCT
>NZ_JAKMAY010000140.1:0-14617 GCF_022015835.1 Streptomyces sp. ICN903
AGTCCGTGGTGATCCGCCTCACCCCCGCCCCCGGTCCCGCCGGCCCCTCTGATAAGTAAGGGTGTAGAGCACATCCATCACCCGCCGCACGGCCGTGCCCCGCCGGCCCCGGCACGACGATCGGAGCCACGCGCCCATGGGCGAGCCGACCAGCACCGTCTTCCCCCAGGAGATCCTCGACCAGTGGGCCGGGCTCGGCATCGACCTGCCCGCCCTCTTCTCCGCCGGCCGCCTCGGCGAGCGCATGGGACTGGTCATCACCCACGCCGCCCCCGAGAAAGTCGTCGGCACCCTCCCCGTCGAGGGCAACACCCAGCCCTACGGGCTGCTGCACGGCGGTGCGTCCGCCGTCCTGGCCGAGACCCTCGGCTCCGTCGGCGCCATGCTCCACGGCGGCCCCACCAAGCTCGCCGTCGGCGTGGACCTCAACTGCACCCACCACCGCGGGCTGACCTCCGGCACCGTCACCGGCACCGCCACCCCCGTGCACCGCGGCCGGTCCACCACCACCTACGAGATCGCCGTCACCGACGAGCAGGACCGCCGCGTGTGCAGCGCCCGGCTCACCTGCCTGCTGCGCGACGCACCCGCCGGCGCGTACGGCAACTGACGACCCTCACCGAAAAACCACAGGTCACAGGGTTCTGCGGAGCCCGGCCGGTGCGCTTTGATACCGGTCCGGGCCGCCACCGGGGCGGCCAGGGCAGAAAGGGCACCGATCGTGCGGGCCACACGCCTGACATCCCGGAAGCACGCCGCCGCCGTCACCACGGCCGCGGCCGCTCTGGCCATGGCCGCCGCGCTCCCCGCGGCGGCCATCAGCACCTACAACTCCTCCCCCGCCCCGGAGCGGACCGAGGTCGGGGCGCTGGTCGTCACCTACGACCACGACGAGGACGCCACCACCCCCGACCGCGTCGGCTGGTTCTGCTCGGGCACCATGATCGACCGCGACACCTTCCTCACCGCCGCCCACTGCACCACCGACTGGCCAGCCGGCGCCCGCTTCCACGTCTCCCTGGAACAGGACGTGCGGGCCGCCCTCGACGCGGCCGCGCGGGAGCACCCCGGCGACCCGGCCGCCGTCGCCGCGGCCGTCGCGGTCGAGGGCACCGCGCACAACCACCCGGAGTACCCCGGCCCCGCCACCGACACCCGCGACATCTCCGTCGTGGAGGTCCCCGCCGACCGGATGGCCGGACGCTGGGACTTCACCCCGGCCACCCTGCCCACCGCCGGACAGCTCGACGCCCTGGGCCCCCGGGCGCTGGACGACGCCGACTTCACCGTCGCCGGCTACGGCACCCAGGAGGCCCAGCGCGGCCCCGGCGGCCACACCCACCCCGGCGGCGGCGTACGGATGAAGGCCCCCACCTCCTTCAACGCCCTCAACAAGGCGTGGGTACGCGTGGCCATGACCGCCCCGCAGGGCAACGGCGGCGCCTGCTACGGAGACTCCGGCGGCCCCAACTTCGCCGAGATCGACGGCGAACGCGTCCTGGTCGGCACCACCATCACCGGCGACGCCCCCTGCTACGCCACGAACGTCGCCTACCGCCTCGACGCACCCGGCGCCCGCGCCTTCCTCTCCCCCTACACCGACCTGCCCTGACCGGCACACCGTCTCCGGCCGCCCGCGGCCGGAGACGGGAACGGCGGTGCCGCGGCGGCCCGGAGGCCGCCGCGGCACCGCCGCCGTACCCGATCCAGGGGCCGTCAGGCACCCTCGCCCAGATAGGCCGCCCGCACCCGCGGGTCGGACAGCAGCCCGGACGCCTCGCCCTCCATCGCCACCGCACCGGTCTCCAGCACATAGCCGCGGTCGGCCATCTTGAGCGCCTGCGCGGCGTTCTGCTCCACCAGCAGCACCGTGGTGCCCTGCTCGTTGATCTCCTTGACGATCTCGAAGATCTGCTGAACGATCAGCGGCGCCAGGCCCATCGACGGCTCGTCCAGCAGCAGCACCTCCGGCTTGCCCATCAGGGCGCGGCCGATCGCCAGCATCTGCTGCTCACCGCCCGACAGCGTCCCGCCCAGCTGGCTCTTGCGCTCCCCCAGCCGCGGGAACAGCGTGAACACCCGGTCCATGTCGGCCTTGTCCACCGACTTGAACCGGTACGCCCCCATCTGGAGGTTCTCCCGGACCGTCATCCGCGGGAACACCCCGCGCCCCTCGGGAACATGGCCGATGCCGAACCGGACCAGATCGTGCGGCTTGATGCCGTCGATCCGCTCCCCGTGCAGCAGCACCTGCCCCTCGCGCGGCGCGATCATCCCCGACGCCGTCCGCAGCGTGGTGGTCTTGCCCGCGCCGTTGGCGCCGAGCAGCGCGACCACCTCCCCGCTGCGGACCGTCAGATTGACGCCCTTGAGCGCCTCGATGGCGCCGTAGAACACCCGCAGATCGCGCAGCTCCAGCACCACCGGGGCGGCCGGCCCGCCGCCCTGCGGCTCCTTCTTCAGATCCGTGGTGACGCTCACTCGTGCTCCTCGGTGTCCCGCCGCGCTGCCTCGGCCCCGGTCCCGGCACCGGCCCCGGTACCGGCGTCCTCCTGCGTGCCGGCCTTCCGCGCGGCCGGTCCGGAGGCGTCCTCGGCGACCACCCGGTCCACCGCGGCCTCGTCCTCCTCGGCCACCGCGCCCAGATACGCCTCGATCACCGCCGGATCCCGCTGCACCTGCGACGGAGACCCCTCGGCGATCTTCTTGCCGAAGTTGAGCACCATCACCCGGTCCGCCACCGACATCACCAGCCGCATGTCGTGCTCGATCAGCAGCACGCTCACACCCAGCTCGGTGTTGATCCGCCGGATCAGCTCCTCCAGCTCCAGCTTCTCCGTCGGGTTGGTGCCCGCCGCCGGCTCGTCCAGCAGCAGCACCTCCGGATCCGTCGCCAGTGCCCGCGCGATCTCCAGCCGCCGCTGGTCGCCGTAGCTCAGCGACCCCGCCAGCTCGTTCATCTTCCCCAGCAGGCCGACGTACGACAGCACCTCGTGCGCCCGGCGGTCACTGGCCCGCTCGGCCTTCCGCGCGTTCGGCAGCCCCAGCATGATCGACACCGGGCCGGCCTTCAGCCGCGTCTCCGCCGCGATCTTGACGTTCTCCAGCGCGGTCAGCGCCCCGAACAGCCTGATGTTCTGGAACGTGCGCGCCAGACCCCACTGGCTGACCACATGCGGCTTGGCGCCCAGCAGCGAGTGCTCACCGCCCTTGCGCGGACGGAAGACGATCCGCCCCTCCTGCGGCACGTACGCGCCCGTCAACGAGTTGAACAGCGACGTCTTGCCCGCACCGTTGGGCCCGATGACCGCCAGCACCTCACCGCGCCGCATCCGCAGCTCGACGTTGTCCAGACTGGTCAGACCGCCGAACCGCAGCGTCACGCCCGACGTCTCCAGCACCAACTCACCGGCGCCGGCCGAACCGTCCGCCGGTCCCTGCTCCTTCTTCACCGTCTCGGTGGTCACGGCTGCCTGCCTTCCGCCGGGCCGGTCGCGTCGGCTCCGCCGACCCCCGCCTCCGCCATCCGCAGCTCACGCTTGCGGCGGCGGGAGGGCAGCACGCCCTGCGGCCGGTAGATCATCATGATGACGAGGAGAGCGCCCAGGTACATGTACCGGTCCTTGGGATCCACCCACTCGCGCAGGTACTCCGGCAGCCACACCAGGAACGCGGCACCGAACAGCACCCCGGGGATCGACCCCATGCCGCCGAAGATGACATAGGCCAGCACCAGGATCGACAGCAGGATCGCGAAGTTCTCCGGGTTGAAGTACCCGACCTTGCTCGCGTACGCCACCCCCGCCACGCCCGAGGTCGACGCACCGATCGCGAACGCCATCAGCTTGTACCGCACCGTGGGCACACCCGTGGCCGCCGCGGCCACCTCGTCCTCGCGGATCGCCGTCCACGCCCGGCCCACCTTGGAGTGCTCCAGCCGCAGGAACAGGAAGATGGCCAGCACGATGAAGACGACCAGCAGCCAGTAGTACGGCATCGGATCCAGCTTCCACTCGTAGGAGAAGAAGCCCACGTCGACGCTGAACCGGTCGACCTTCACACCGCGCGCGCCCTCCGTCACCCCGTCGGCGTTCTTCGCCACCAGGTAGACGATCTCGTGGAAGCCCAGGGTCACGATCGCCAGGTAGTCGCCCCGCAGCCGCAGCGTCGGAGCTCCCAGGATCACCCCCGCCACCAGACAGGTCAGCACCGCGATCGGCAGCACCAGGAAGTTGTTCAGCGCCACCGGCGGCTGGACCGGCAGCGAACCCGTCCAGTACGCCGCGCTGTACGCGCCGATCGCGAAGAACGCGATGAAGCCCAGGTCCAGCAGACCCGCCCAGCCGATCACCACGTTCAGGCCGATCGCCAGCAGCACGAAGATCGCGATCTGGTCCACCAGCACCTGCTGCCAGTACCGCTCGACCCCCAGCGGCCCGAACACCACCAGCGCCAGCACGGCCGTCAGCACGCCCATACGGACCCGCTTGTCGGCCGACCACACCTGCCGGACCCGCTCCAGCGGGCCGGTGGAGACCTTCTTCGTCCCCTTCACCGCACGGGAGGTCTGATCGGCGAGGAACTCCCGCACCGCCCAGACCGCCACCGCGATCGCCAGCCAGATCCACAGGCCGACACCGGTGAAGTCCTCGCGCAGCGCCAGGAACAGATCCTGGGTGGTGCCCTCCTCGCCCGTCATCAGCCTGAGCGTCACCGCCAGCGCCAGCAGGGCTCCCAGCCGCCGCCAGCGCGGCTCCTGGTACCAGCGCACCCTCCGCAGCCGGGCCGCCGCCGACAGCGGCGCCGTGGCGCTCTTCGGCGAGTCCTGCCCGGCCCCTTCCGCGGTCGAGGTCTTGATGCTCACGCCGTCCTCCCCACACGCTCGCCGAGAATGCCGGTCGGACGGACCATCAGCACCAGCACCAGCACCACGAAGGCGCCGACGTAACGCCAGTCGTCACCCCACAGGCCCACCGTCATGGTCTCCACCACGCCCAGCACCAGGCCGCCCAGCATCGCGCCGCGCACATTGCCGATACCGCCCAGCACCGCCGCCGCGAAGGCCGTGATACCGGGCAGGAAGCCCATCGTGTACCAGACCTGGCTGTTGGTGCCGAACAGGAAGCCGGCCGCACCGCCCAGCAGACCGCCGAGCACGAACGTCCGGGACACCACCTTGTCGATGTCCACGCCCATCAGCGACGCGACCTCCGGGTCCTGCGCCACCGCGCGGATACCCGAACCCATCTTCGTGCGGTTCACCACGTAGTCCAGGCCGACCATCATCGCCACCGCCGACACCAGGATCAGCACCTGCGTGATCGTCAGCTCGGCGCCGAAGACGCTCAGCACCTTCTTGTTCTCGTACATCGACGGCATCGGCAGCGGATTGCGGCCGAACAGCTTGCCCGCCAGGTTGTACAGGAAGAACGAGGCGCCGATCGCTGTGATCAGGAACACCAGGCGCGGCGCGTGATGCCTGCGCAACGGCCGGTACGCCACCCGTTCCAGACCGAAGGCCACCGCGCCGCCCAGCGCGGCACCCGCCAGCATGCCGATCAGGACGTAGGCGACCGAGCCCATGCCGGAGGGCGTCGACTCGGGGATCAGGGCGGTCAGGGCCAGCAGGCCCCCGTAGCCGCCGAACATGAAGACCTCGCTGTGCGCGAAGTTCAGAAGCTGGAGCACTCCGTACACCAGCGTGTAGCCGATGGCGATGACGGCGTAGAGACTGCCGAGCACCACCCCTAGGACGAGGAAGTCCCAGAACTCACTGAGGGACATCGAACTGTCTTCCTTGTGGGAATGTGCCGCCCGGACGTGCGTTCAGCACTCGGGGAACGGGCGGCGCGAGGATCACGGAGGCGGACGCCCGGCACGAAGGCGGTGCCCGCCGGTGTCACGCCGGCCGGCGCGGGAGCGAACCCACCGCGCCGGCCGGCCGGAAGCGTCGGCCGGTTCAGCCGGCCAGCTCGTCGATGCTGCCCTGGTACTCGATGCCCTCGCCCTTGACCTGGTACAGGTAGATGGTCTGGTTGGTGAACTCACCCTTGTCGTCGAAGGAGAACTCCTTCGTCAGACCCTTGTAGTTCGCCGCGCGCAGAGCGTCCACCAGCGCCTGGCGCTCGACACCGCCGTCCTCGTGGAGCTTCTTGATCTCCTCGATGATCATCATCGCGGCGTCGTACGACTCGGCCGAGTACGTACCCGGAGCCTGCTTGAACTCCTTCTCGTAGTCCGCGGCGAACTTCTTCGTCGCGTCCTCCTTGGTGGCGTCCGTGCACGGGCAGGTCAGCAGCCAGCCGTCCGAGGCGTCACCCGCCAGCTGGATGAACTGCGCGTCGTTGGTGCCGTCACCCGACATCGCCACACCGTCGAAGCCCGCCTCCTTGAGCTTCTTGGCGAACGGGCCGGCGTCCTGGTAGTAGCCCGCGTAGATCAGCGCGTCCGGCTTGTTCTTGGTGACGTTCTTCGCCGCGGCGCTGTAGTCCGGGGTCTTCTGCGGCACGCTCTGGCGCACCACCTCGACACCGGCGGCCTTCAGGTCCTTCTCGGCGACGTCCGCCAGGCCTATGCCGTAGTCGGTCTTGTCGTCGACCACCACGACCTTCTCGGCCTTGACCTTGCCCGACAGGTACTTCGCCATCCCGGCGCCCTGGGCACTGTCGTTGGGCACCGCGCGCAGGAACGTCTCGTAGCCCTTGGTCGTCAGGTCCGGGCGCGTCGCCGAGGACGACAGCGCCACCAGGCCCGCGGCCCCGTACACCTCGGCGGCGGTGTCCGCCGGACCCGAGAACGCCGGACCGATCACCGCGACGACGTCCTCGTCGTCGATCGCCTTCTGCGCGGCCGCCGTCGCCTTGTCCGGCAGACCCTGGTCGTCGACCGGCACGTACTCGACCTCGAACCCGAGGTCGCCCTCGGCGTTCGCCTGGTCGATCGCCAGCTTGATGCCGTTCTCCATGTTCTGGCCGAGCTGCACGTTGTCGCCGGAGAGCGGGCCCTGGAAGGCGATCTTGTACGCGTCGCCGCTGCCGCTGTCCCCTCCGCCGCAACCGGTCAGCGCGAGCGCGCCGACGGCCATGGGAATGGCCAGCTTGACGATGGTCTTGTTGAGCACGTGGAACCCCCTGGAGCCTGCTCAGATCACGACGATCGCCGTACCGTTCCGGCGTCGCGGTCCGCACGTACGTACGTGCGGCGTGGCCCGGAATCTATTGCCCCAGAAGCAGACCAGATAGGTGAGAGCGGCAGATGTGATCTCCCTGTGACCTGCGCCATGCGCCGGAAACAGGACACTCCTTACCGAAGAACGGACAGAAAGGGAAAGATCATCAGGGGTCGGACTCGTGAATTCCCGGACCACGGACCGCAAATGCCCGCCATCGCCCCGCGCCTGCGACCGCACTCGGCCCGCACGGAGATCCGGAATCCCCCGCCCCCCGCCAACACCCCGGCTCACGCGGGGCCGGCGCCGGGCCGTGAACGGCCTCGCGCCCCGCGCCCCGGCACCGGCGACGCCCCGGCCGGAACCGGACCGCGCCCGGCGGCCCGTGCGGGACCGCCGGGCGCGGCCCCGCACGGGCGTCACCGCTGCTGCTTCTTCTCCTCCGCGTCCTGGATCACGGCCTCGGCCACCTGCCGCATCGACAGCCGGCGGTCCATCGAGGTCTTCTGGATCCACCGGAACGCGGCCGGCTCGGTCAGCCCGTACTGCGTCTGCAGCACCCCCTTGGCCCGGTCCACCAGCTTCCGCGTCTCCAGCCGCTGCGCGAGGTCGGCGACCTCCCGGCTGAGCACCTTCATCTCGTTGAACCGCGACACCGCCATCTCGATGGCGGGCACCACGTCGCTCTTGCTGAACGGCTTCACCAGATACGCCATCGCACCCGCGTCCCGCGCCCGCTCCACCAGCTCGCGCTGCGAGAAGGCGGTCAGCATCAGCACCGGGGCGATCGACTCCTCGGCGATCCTCTCGGCCGCCGAGATCCCGTCGAGCACGGGCATCTTCACATCCATGATCACCAGATCCGGCCGGTGCTCCCGGGCCAGATCCACGGCCGTCTGCCCGTCCCCGGCCTCGCCGACGACGGTGTAGCCCTCCTCCTCCAGCATCTCCTTGAGGTCCAGGCGGATCAGCGCCTCGTCCTCCGCGATGACGACCCGCGTCGTCTCCGGAGGCACATGCGCCCGCTCGCCGGCCGCGCCGGCCGTGCTGTCGGCGCCGCCGTCGGTGCTGATGGGCTCGGGGATGTCCGCGGTGCTCACTGGGCTCCTCGTTTTCCGGCCAGGTGGACCACAAGAGCCTACCTAGTTCCTGTAAGGTGTACCTACGTCGGGAGGCCCCAGCCTTCGATTCACATGGCCCCGGTAGCCCAATTGGCAGCAGGCAATGGATTCAAAACCCATACAGTGTCGGTTCGAATCCGACCCGGGGCACTTTGCCTTTATTTCCAAGGTCGCAAGCAAAGTGGGAAAACTTCACTGATCAGAGGGAATACCCCTCCGATCCTCCCTCCGGGAACAGTCTCTCGTACACGCTCGCGAGCATGTACGACCTCGCCACGCGGAAGCGCGTCCTCGCTCTCGTCGACCAGGGCCGCAGTCTCAACTCCGTCAGCAGGCAGACCGGAATATCCCGCTCCGCGATCCGCTCCTGGCAGACACGCATCCAGCCGCTCCCGAGCATCTCCCGGGAGACGGACTGCTTCCGCTGCGGACCCGAGCCGACCCTCCCCGCCGACCGGCCCGCCTACGCCTACCTGCTCGGCCTCTACCTGGGCGACGGCTGCGTCAGCGCGCATCCCCGGCGCGACGGCCACTATCTGCGGATCGCCTGTGCCGACGCCTGGCCCGGGCTGATCACCGCGTGCCGCGAGGCGATCACCTCCGTCCTGCCGGACCGGAGCGCCTACCTCGTACAGGCGCAGGGGTGCGTCATGGTCACCTCCTACAGCCGGCACTGGCCCTGCCTGTTCCCCCAGCACGGGCCGGGCAGGAAGCACGAGCGGCGCATCACTCTGGAGCCCTGGCAGTGCGAGGTCACCGACGAGCACCCCTGGGAACTGGTCCGGGGGCTCATCCACTCCGACGGCTGCCGGATCACCAACTGGACGACGCGTCCCGTCGGCGGCGTACGGAAGCGTTACGAGTACCCGCGGTACTTCTTCACCAACACCTCCGGGGACATCGTGCGCATCTACGGCGAGACCCTGGACCGGCTGGGAGTCGAGTGGCGGGCCGTACGCCGCCCCACCGGGGCGTACAACGTCTCCGTCGCCCGCCGGGCGTCCGTGGCGCTGATGGACGCGCACATCGGGCCGAAGCACTGACAGGCGGTACGGGGGAAGCCCCGGCCGCCGCTGGCGCGAGGCGGTGGCCGGGGCTTCCCGGTTCGAGAGGGCGGCCGGTCGGGCCGCACGGGGCCGGTTCAGCGGGCGGGGTGCCCGTCGCCGATGCGGTGGACGCGGACCATGTTGGTGGTGCCGGAGACGCCGGGCGGCGAGCCGGCGGTGATGATCACCTTGTCGCCCCTGGCGCAGCGCCCCATCTCCAGCAGCCGCTCGTCGACCTGCTCCACCATCTCGTCGGTGCTGCTCACGGTGGGGCCGAGGAAGGTCTCCACGCCCCAGGTGAGGTTGAGCTGGGCGCGGGTGGCCGGGTCGGGGGTGAAGGCGAGGACGGGGATCGGTGAGCGGTATCGGGACAGGCGGCGGGCGGTGTCGCCGGACTGGGTGAAGGCGACGAGGAACTCGGCGCCGAGGAAGTCGCCCATCTCGGCCGCGGCGCGGGCCACGGCGCCGCCCTGGGTGCGGGGTTTGGCGCTCTCGGCGAGCGGGCGCAGGCCCTGGGAGAGCATGTCCTCCTCGGCGGCGGCGACGATGCGGCCCATGGTCCTGACCGTCTCGACCGGGTGGTTGCCGACGCTGGTCTCGCCGGAGAGCATCACGGCGTCGGTGCCGTCCATGACGGCGTTGGCGACGTCGGAGGCCTCGGCGCGGGTGGGCCGGGAGGAGTCGATCATCGAGTCGAGCATCTGGGTGGCGACGATGACCGGTTTGGCGTTGCGCCGGGCGAGGGCGACGGCGCGTTTCTGCACCAGGGGGACGGTTTCCAGGGGCATCTCGACGCCGAGGTCGCCGCGGGCGACCATGAGGCCGTCGAAGGCGTCGACGATCTCGGGGAGGTTCTCCACCGCCTGGGGTTTCTCGATCTTGGCGATGACGGGGAGGTGGCGGTCCTCCTCCTTCATGACGCGGTGGACGTCGGCGATGTCGCGTGCGCTGCGGACGAAGGAGAGGGCTATGAGGTCCACGCCGGTGCGCAGCGCCCAGCGCAGGTCGTCGATGTCCTTGTCGGAGAGGGCGGGCACGGAGACGGCGACGCCGGGGAGGTTGAGGCCCTTGTGGTCGGAGACCATGCCGCCTTCGGTGACCTCGGTGCGGATGCGGGGGCCGTCGACGGCGGTGACCTTCAGGGTGACGCGGCCGTCGTCGACGAGGACGGGTTCGCCGGGTGTGACGTCGTCGGCGAGTCCTTCGTAGGTGGTGCCGCACTGTTCGCGGTCGCCCTCGACGTCCTCGGTGGTGATGGTGAACTCGTCGCCGCGTTCGAGGAGTACGGGGCCTTCGCGGAATCGTCCGAGCCGGATCTTCGGGCCTTGAAGGTCGGCGAGGACGCCGACGCTGCGGCCGGTCTCCTCGGCGGCGCGGCGCACGCGGTGGTAGCGCTCGGCGTGCTCGCTGTGGGCGCCGTGGCTGAGGTTGAGGCGGGCGACGTCCATCCCGGCTTCGACGAGTGCCTTGATCTGCTCGTACGAGTCGGTGGCGGGGCCCAGTGTGCAGACGATTTTCGCGCGGCGCATGGCAGCGAGCCTATGACTTACCCGCAGGTAGGGAACTGTGGGAAGGGAACTGTTCAACGGCCGTTCCATATAGGGCCGTTAACAACTTGTGAAATGGGCGCGAGGTTGCTCGGATGAGCATTTCCTTTTTCCGCGGCGGCATATGACGGCGCACACGGGCCTGCGCTCGGGCCGCCACTCGCACCCACTCCCGGCTGTTATCGTCTGGTGACACAGTGCATCGGCCGACTCGGGGGAGGGTGTGTGTCGTTCGACGAGGAGTGGGCCGCTCTGGTGGCGAAGGCCTCGGAGCGGGGTGGCGCCGGGACGCGGCTGAACGAGGCCGGCCCCGGTGGCGGCGGGGGCGACGGGCACGACCTGTCGGCCGCCCAGGACGAGTTGGGGGCCATCGGGCACGACGCCTACGTGCTGTTCGGGCGGTTGCGGAAGGACGGTGACCTCGCCCGCGAGTCCAGCGACGGTGCCGCCGCCGCACTGAAGAACGCCAACTTCGCACTGGGCGAGGAGCTCGGCCTCACCGTCGGGGTGTGGGACTCCCAGCTCAGGACGTTGCTGCAGGCCTGTGCGCACATCTCCAACCACCTCGACTACAGCGCGAAGTCCTACGCCAAGCAGGACAAGGAGATCGAGGCGCGGATGCGGCACCGCGACGGCTCGGCCATGTCGGTGTCGGAGATCGAGCGCTACTACAAGTAAGCACGGGGAACGGGGAAACGGCACCATGGCCAAGTTGACCTTCACCGATCTGTACGGGTTCTCCTTCTCCGGCCTGTCGGATGCGGTGTCGGACTGGGAGTCGGTGGTCACCGAACTGGGGGAGCTGGCGGACGAGGCCCGCACCGGTATGGCCGCCAAGGCCGAGAAGGCCGACTGGAAGGGCGAGAACGCCACCGTCACCAAGCCGTTCGTCCGCAAGACGGCCAAGGAGTTCGACGACGCGGCGGCCCAGGCCAGGAGCATCAGGAACATCCTCAGGGACGCGCACACGGATCTGAAGTCCGTCCAGGCCGACCTGAAGAAGGCGGTCGAGGGAGGTCGTGAGCAGGGCATCCGGGTGAGGGACAACGGCGACGGGACGGTGGGGTTCTCCCTCGACCGCCAGCCGGACAACAGCGCCCCCTCCGAGGAGCAGCGCCGGGCGGGCAGGGACCTGGCGGACCGGATCGACCGGCTGATCGCGCGGGCCGAGGAGATCGACGGCCTGGCGGCGCGGGCGCTGAAGAGGGTCCACGGCGGCGATCCCTACAACTTCGGGCACGTCCAGTACAGCTCCCTGGACGAGGTCGAGGCCGAGCGCGCCGTGAAGCTGGCGAAGCTGGGCCCGGACATGTCGGATGCCCAGTACCGCGAGTTCAACGGTCTGGTGGGCGCGAACGCCGAGGACCCGGAGTTCTCCACGGCCTTCTACAAGGGGCTGGGCGGTCCCGAGGAGGCCCTGCGGTTCTATGCCCGGATGTCGATCGACGGCACCCTGGGGGACGGGGAGGAGAACGAGGGGCGGCTGGGGCTGTCCCGGGACCTCCAGCAGAACATGGGCATCGCGCTGGCCACCGCCACCGACCCGGACAACAAGACCCATTTGCCTGCCGGTTGGGGGGAGGAGTTCCGCAGGCTCGGCACTCGGCAGATCGATCTGGAGCCGGGTCCGTTCGGTCCGCAGCCGTACGGCTACCAGGTTCTCGGCGGGATCATGCGCTACGGGGACTACGACGCGGACTTCCTCACTCCGATCGCGGAGCACATCACCCAGCTCCACCACGACGAGCCCATGCGGTTCACGTCGAACAGGCCGGCGGGCATGGGCGATGCGGACCTCGGCTACAACCCGTCGGGCAGGGGCGGGGCCGGCTACGACCCGCTGACGAGTGTGCTGGAGGCGCTGGGGCACAGCCCGGAGGCCGCGGAGAGGTTCTTCACGGGTGATCCGACGGTGTACCGGGAGGACGGCACCGTCGACAAGAACGGGAAGCTGGGTTACCAGTACTTCGACGAGTTCCTCAGGGAGGACTTCGAGTGGCCGCCGGACAGCCTGGCGAAACCGGGCGCGCCCGGCTCGGAGGATGTCCTCGAGCACGGGCCGAACGCGCTGGGGCACGCGCTGGAGGCGGCGGCGACCGGGCGCGCGTACGACAGTCAGTCGACGGAGCCGGTCGAGCACACCTCGGAGCGCGCGGAGTTCACCGAGCGTCTGGTGGCGCACTTCGGCGAGCGTCCCGAGCTGATCCGCCACAACGAGAACCTGAAGGACGAGAAGTTCGAGGATCTGAAGTCCGGACCTCTCCATGTGCTGCGGGACAGTCTGGGCAACATCACGGCGGAGTACATCGGCGACTTCCAGCGGTCGATGTACGGAGATTCCCCGGCCTCGGACAGTTTCCCGGTCAACGGTGTGCCGGCGGTCTTCGAGAACACCAGCCACGTGGTGAGCTTCCTCGGTGAGGTGGGTCAGGATCCGGACGCATATGCCGCGATCACCAGCGCCCAGCAGTCGTACACGACGCTGATGGTGGACAAGGTGTTCGACGGGGTCTTCAGCGGGGAGGACAAATCGGAGGTGTCACTGGAGCAGAAGGTGAGCAGCGCGGTCGCTCCCGGCGCCGTGATGGCGGGCATTATGAGCGATGCCCGCGCCGACGCCGTTCACGACTACAACACGGCTGCCGCCAAGGATTTCAACGAGGCCGCGGGCGACAAGGGAAAGTGGGCCACCCGCACCGTTGAACTGGGTACTTCACTCATCCCGGAGCGGGTCCCGGTGGTGGGAGAGGTCATCAACTGGCTGGCCGAGGACATCACGGAGAGCGTGGTGAAGAGTATCGAGAAAGACGCCAACAAAATTAGCGATAACAGCATGCGGGACTATTCCAACGGACGTGACGCAGCGATTGATTCCGCCATGGCAGCCGTTGCGCGCGCAGCGCGAGATCACCCGGAAGTAAATGATGCCACTCTTGAAAGTCTAAAGAGAGCAGCTCGTGACCAGACGGGAAGCAGCCACAGCGAAGGGGCTAACTTGAGATCTTCCGGTGATGCATCGTGAACATATCATCTCTCCGAGCCGTTGGCGTTGTCGCTGCCGCGACTGCGGTCATGTTTTTGTCGATAACCGCTTGCGAAGAAGATCGAAATAGTCGCGAATACAAGATTCCCGAAACGCTGTGCGACGTAGACGTAAGGCCGGACAAGCTAGCACCTTTCTTGCCGCCAGGGAAGGAAATTAAACTGAACGAGGAGGGCGACGAAAACTTCAGGAAGGTGTGCAGCGCTTCGGTAGACGGAGAAGTAGCCTTCGAGGTGAAGCGGGAGTGGTGGGAGGATGGGTGGTCGACCAGGCGCTTCGCCACCGTCCACGCCTACGTGAAGCCCGACCATCAGACAGCCGATGAAAAATATGTGTATTCAGAGGACAGTGGCCTCAGCGTGATGCGCTGCGCCCCCAAAAGGGACAATCAAGATCTTTTCATCGTGGTCAAGTCAAGCGAGAACACGGCCGATGAGGAGGCCATGCTTGAGTTCCTTATCGAGTACCGCAGAGTTCTGATGAAACGCACTCCTTGCGATGAGGTGAAGTGAAACAGGGCTGCTGCGGGTGGGGCCGCCTGGCTGCGGCCCCACCCGGCCGAACCCGTCAGTGCGCCGCGCGTACGCGCAGGGCGCGGGCGAGGTCGTCGAGTTCGTCGGCGAGGGGGCGGCGCAGGGCGGGGGTGAGGGAGTCGTCGGCCAGGCACCGCTGCCCCAGGGCCAGGGTGCCGG
>NZ_JAKMAY010000141.1:0-14605 GCF_022015835.1 Streptomyces sp. ICN903
CCGCCCGGGCGGGGGCGGTCAGGCGGCGCGGTCGCCGAAACGGGCCGCCTCCCAGAAGTCCGGCCGGGGATCCAGCGCCGCCGCCAGACGGAAGTGGCGCAGCGCCTCCTCGTCGCGGCCCGCGCGCTCCAGGGTGCGGCCGAGCGCGAAGTGCGCGAAGGAGTTGTCCGGCTCGCGCTCCAGGACGACCTGGAACTCCTCCTCGGCGGCGCGCAACTGGGCGCTGAGGAAGAACGCGCGGGCGCGCAGCAGTCGGACGGACGTCTTCTCCGGGAAGGCCTCGACGACGGACTCCAGGAGCTTCAGCGCGCCCCTGGGGTCGCGGGCGGCCAGCAGCTGCTCCGCGGCTCGGTACTGGATGACATGGGTCTCGGGCGTGGTCTCGTGCACGTCGACGCCTCCTCGACCGGGATCGGCCGCGTCGCACTGGCCGCGGGATCACAGGTCCTTCGGGTACGGGGGTGCTTGCGGGGGCGTCGCGGGACGTCCGGGAACGTCAGGGGACGCCTTGGTGTACCGCCACGGCAACGCACCCGCCGCGCGGGCATATTCCCGCTGCCCTTTGCGGGGATTCTTCCCGGCGCGAGGGGCGGTCAAGCACACCGCCGCGGCCGCGGACGGCCCGCCGCGCCCGGTCCGCCCGACTCAGGCCCGCCCGCCGGCGCGTTCCCTCAGGCGCCGCCAGACCTCGGCGACCTGGGGCTCCAGCTTCTCCAGGGGGCCGTCGTTGTCGATGACGATGTCCGCGACCGCCAGGCGCTGCTCGCGTGTCGCCTGGGCGGCCATCCGGTCCCGGGCGTCCTCCTCGGCCATGCCGCGCAGCCGCACCAGCCGGTCGAGCTGGGTGGCCGGGGAGGCGTCCACGACGACCACCAGGTCGTACAGGGGCGCCAGACCGTTCTCCGTCAGCAGCGGTACGTCGTGCACGACCACCGCGTCCTCGCCGGCCGCGCGCTGGAGTTCGGCCGAGCGCGCCCCGACCAGCGGGTGGACGATCGCGTTGAGCGCCTTCAGCTTCCCGGCATCGCCGAAGACGATCGAGCCGAGCCTGGGCCGGTCCAGGCTGCCGTCCGGGGCGAGGACCTCCTCGCCGAACTCGGCGACCACCGCGGCGAGCCCCTCGGTGCCCGGCTCGACGACCTCGCGGGCGATCTTGTCGGCGTCGACGATCACGGCGCCGTACGCGTCGAGCAGCCGCGAGACCTCGCTCTTGCCCGCGCCGATCCCGCCCGTCAGCCCCACGGAGAGCATGGCCGCGCCTCCACATGTGTCCGTGCCCGCACCGCGCCCCGCGCCGGGCGGCGGGGCCGCGTGCCGCACACGGGTTCGCCCGCGGCGGCTGCCGTCACCCTACCCAAGCTACCCAAGCGGGGGCGGAGCCCCGGTCAGGGCAGGGGGCCGCCGGTGTCCCCGGATCCCCCGTCCCCGGTGCCGCCTCCGCTCTCGCGCTCGGCCAGGAAACGCTCGAAGACCTCCCCCAGCTCCTCCGCCGAGGGCAGTTCGACGGGCTCGGCGACCAGGCTGCCGCGGGTCTCGGCCCCGGCCACGGCGTCGTACTGCTGCTCCAGGCCGCGGACGACCGCGACCAGCTCGCCGTCGCCCTCGGCGAGCTGCCGCTCGATCTCCTCCCGCACGCGGTGTGCGTCCGTGCGCAGCGACCGGGTGATCTCCGGCAGCACCAGCCCGGTGGCCGCGGTGATCGTCTCGACCACGGTCAGGGCGGCCTCGGGATAGGTGGAGCGGGCCACGTAGTGCGGGACGTGCGCGGCGAAGCCCAGTACGTCGTGGCCGGATTCGGCCAGCCGCAGCTCCAGCAGCGAGGCGGCGCTGCCGGGGACCTGCGCCTCGTCGAAGGGCGTCTGCCGCACGGGGGTGAGGTCCAGGCGATTGCCGTGCGGGGTGAGACCGACGGGGCGGGTGTGGGGCACGCCCATGGGGATGCCGTGGAAGCCGACGGACAGCCGCACGCCGAGCCTCTCGACGATCTCGCGCACGGCGGCCGTGAACCGCTCCCACTCGACGTCCGGCTCGGGGCCGGCCAGCAGCAGGAAGGGGGTGCCGGTGGCGTCCCGCAGCAGCCGCAGGTCCAGCCGGGGGGTTTCGTAGGAGGCCCAGTGGTCTCGCCGGAAGGTCATCACCGGCCGGCGGGCGCGATAGTCGACGAGGCGGTCCACGTCGAAGCGGGCGACGGTCGTGCGCGGACCGCCGTCCAGCAGTCCCTGGACGATCTGCCCGCCGGTCTCGCCGGCGTCGATGAAGCCCTCGAAGTGGTAGAGCATGACGGGCCCTGCACTGCCCGGCTCGCCGATGACCGCCTCGGCCTCCGCCAGGCCGGTCGGATCCCATGCGTACAAACCTTGCGGGTCCAGCACCTTCGCCGCTCCTCCGTGTCGCTTCCGTGTGTCGGCAACATCCGCCGCCGCGTGCGCATTCCCCTGATCGGGTGACCGGAAGGCCTCTTTGGCAACGCATCGTGCCATCTTCGGCACGGCCCCGGCACCGGGGGTCGCCCGGTGTCCCCCGCGGGGAGGCCGGTGCGGGGGCGGGAACGCCGCATGGCCCCCTCCCCGGGCGGGGAGGGGGCCATGCTTCATGCGCTACCTCGGGTTACCGCGCGCCGGCCTGCCGGCCGCGGTGGCCCGACGGGTCAGCTCTGGCCGCCCGCGAGCTTCTCGCGGAGGGCCGCCAGGGCCTCGTCCGACGCCAGGGCGCCGGAGTTGTCGCCCGACTCCGAGGAGTACGAGCCGCCGCCACCGCCGGTGCCGCCGCCCTGCGGGGCACCGCCGGCGGCACCCTCGGCCTCGGCCTGGGCGTCGGCCTCGCGGGACTTGAGGACCTGCGCCTGGTGCTGCTCGAAGCGCTGCTGCGCCTCGGCGTACTGGCGCTCCCACTCCTCGCGCTGCTTCTCGTAGCCCGGCAGCCAGTCGTTGGCCTCCGGGTCGAAGCCCTCGGGGTAGATGTAGTTGCCCTGGTCGTCGTAGGACGCGGCCATGCCGTACAGGGTCGGGTCGAACTCGACCGCCATCGGGTCGGCGCCGAAGGACTCGTTGGCCTGCTTCAGCGAGAGGCTGATGCGGCGGCGCTCCAGGTCGATGTCGATGACCTTGACGAAGATCTCGTCGTTGACCTGGACGACCTGCTCCGGGATCTCCACGTGGCGCTCGGCCAGCTCGGAGATGTGGACCAGGCCCTCGATACCCTCGTCGACCCGGACGAACGCGCCGAACGGCACCAGCTTGGTGACCTTGCCGGGCACGACCTGGCCGATCTGGTGGGTCCGGGCGAACTGCTGCCACGGGTCTTCCTGGGTCGCCTTGAGCGACAGGGAGACGCGCTCGCGGTCCATGTCGACGTCCAGGACCTCGACCGTGACCTCCTGGCCGACCTCGACGACCTCGGACGGGTGGTCGATGTGCTTCCAGGACAGCTCGGAGACGTGGACCAGACCGTCCACGCCGCCCAGGTCCACGAAGGCGCCGAAGTTGACGATCGAGGAGACGACGCCGGACCGCACCTGGCCCTTCTGGAGGGTGGTGAGGAAGGTCTGGCGGACCTCGGACTGGGTCTGCTCCAGCCAGGCGCGGCGGGAGAGGACCACGTTGTTGCGGTTCTTGTCCAGCTCGATGATCTTGGCCTCGAGCTCCTTGCCGACGTACGGCTGGAGGTCGCGGACGCGACGCATCTCGACCAGGGAGGCGGGAAGGAAGCCGCGGAGGCCGATGTCGAGGATGAGACCACCCTTGACGACCTCGATGACGGTACCGGTGACGATGCCGTCCTCTTCCTTGATCTTCTCGATGGTGCCCCAGGCCCGCTCGTACTGGGCACGCTTCTTCGAGAGGATCAGGCGGCCCTCCTTGTCCTCCTTCTGGAGGACCAGGGCCTCGATCTCGTCACCGACGGCGACGACCTCGTTCGGGTCGACATCGTGCTTGATCGACAGCTCTCGGGAAGGGATGACGCCTTCGGTCTTGTAGCCGATGTCGAGCAGGACCTCGTCCCGGTCGACCTTCACGATGACGCCGTCGACGATGTCGCCGTCGTTGAAGTACTTGATCGTCTCGTCGATCGCGGCGAGGAAGGCTTCCTCGGAACCGATGTCGTTAACCGCAACCTGCGGGGTGGTCACGGTGGTCTCGGTGCTGCTCGTCATGTGGAAAAGGGCTCCGGTACGGACATTGAAGTCGTAGGTACTGCTACGCCGAGAGCCCGTATCGCACTGCCGAAGCCGGACAGCCTGAGAGGTGCTTCACCGAAGATCTCCGAGGAAACCACGAGCACCTCGACAACCGAGGGGACATACAACAGATGCGAGCGCGACCTGCTCCGTCCGAGGCGCGCAG
The DNA here is from genome assembly GCF_022015835.1 of Streptomyces sp. ICN903. Lineage (NCBI taxonomy): Bacteria > Bacillati > Actinomycetota > Actinomycetes > Kitasatosporales > Streptomycetaceae > Streptomyces > Streptomyces sp. ICN903. The sequence continues at coordinate 4,344 of NZ_JAKMAY010000141.1, forward strand.
GCCCGCAGCGCAACTTGTAGCATACGGGGGCAGCCGGGCAGGGTCAATGCGCGAACAAGGACACACGGGACTTTGATCCCAAATCCGGCACAAGTCGCCGGTTCCGCGTCCCGTTCCCGCCTCCTCCGGGGCCCGCCGGTGCCCGGAGGCCGGAGCTCCAGGAGCCCGCACGGCACCTCTCCGGCGTTCCTCTCCGGCCGCGCGCCGGAACCGAAGGCTACGACGACGGGCGAGATGAACCAAGACAGCGAACCAGAGCCGGAGGCCGCCCGCCGCGACGCGGACGCCGCCGAGAGCAGCCGGGCCAGCCGCGGCTGGTGGGACCGGAACGCCGACGAGTACCAGCGCGAGCACGGCGGCTTCCTCGGCGACGACCGCTTCGTGTGGGGCCCGGAGGGCCTGGACGAGGAGGAGGCCGGTCTGCTGGGCCCGGCGGAGCGGCTGGCCGGCCGCATGGTGCTGGAGGTCGGCGCGGGGGCGGCGCAGTGCTCGCGCTGGCTGGCCGCGCGCGGGGCGCGCCCGGTGGCCCTGGACATCTCGCACCGCCAGCTCCAGCACGCGCTGCGCATCGACGGCGCCGCCCCGGCGTTCCCCCTGGTGCAGGCTGACGCCGGGGCGCTGCCCTTCGCCGACGGCTCCTTCGACCTGGCCTGCTCCGCGTACGGGGCGCTGCCCTTCGTCGCCGATCCGGTGCGGGTGCTGCGCGAGGTGCGCCGCGTCCTGCGGCCGGGCGGCCGGTGGGTGTTCTCCGTGACGCACCCGGTCCGCTGGGCGTTCCCCGACGAACCGGGGGCGGAGGGCCTGACGGTCGCCGCCTCCTACTTCGACCGCACGCCCTACGTGGAGCAGGACGAGCGGGGGCGCGCCGTCTACGTCGAGCACCACCGCACCCTCGGCGACCGCGTGCGCGACCTCGTCGCCGCCGGATTCCGCCTGGTGGACCTGGTGGAGCCGGAGTGGCCCGAGTGGAACCGGCAGGAGTGGGGAGGCTGGTCGCCGCTGCGCGGCCGGCTGATCCCGGGCACCGCGATCTTCGTCTGCGAGCGGGACTAGGGCTCCTCAGGGATCCTCAGGGCTCCTCGGGGCACCTCAGAGCGTCCTCCGGGCGCTGCGAGGATGGGGGCATGCCCCTGCGGACCGACGCCCTGAGCCGACTTCCCGTACGCACCGTCCTGCCCGCGCTGGAGGAAGCCCTCGGAACACGCGGGGCGGCCGTGCTGTGCGCCCCGCCGGGCACCGGCAAGACCACCTTGGTGCCGCTCGCCCTGGCCGGGCTCGCCGGCCCGCGGGAGGGGGCCCCGGCGCGGCGTGTGCTGGTCGCCGAACCGCGCCGGATCGCGGCGCGCGCCGCGGCGCGACGGATGGCCTGGCTGCTGGGCGAGCCCGTCGGCGCGAGGGTCGGGTTCACCGTGCGCGGGGAGCGGGCGGTCGGCCCCGGGTGCCTGGTGGAGGTGGTGACCACCGGGGTGCTGCTCCAGCGGCTCCAGCGGGACCCGGAACTGCCCGGGGTGGACACGGTGGTGCTGGACGAGTGCCACGAGAGGCATCTGGACGCGGACACCGCCGCCGCCTTCCTGCTGGACGTACGCGCCGCGCTGCGGCCGGAGCTGCGTCTGGTCGCCGCCTCGGCCACCACCGACGCCGGTGCCTGGGCCCGGCTGCTGGACGCGCCCGTGGTGGAGGCACCCGGCGCCTCCCATCCGGTGCGGGTGGTGTGGGCGCCTCCGGCCCGCCCGGTGCGCCCCGCCCACGGCACACGGGTCGACCCGGCCCTGCTGGAGCACGTCGCGGACACGGTGCGCCGGGCCCTGCGGGAGCAGGAGGGTGACGTGCTGTGCTTCCTGCCGGGGACCGGGGAGATCGCCCGGGTGGCCGCCCTGCTGGACGGCGGCGCCGGAGCCGAGGTGCTCCAGGTGCACGGGCGGGCCCCGGCCGCCGTCCAGGACGCGGTGCTGGCGGGTCCGGCCGGGCGGCGGCGGGTTGTGCTGGCCACGGCGGTGGCCGAGTCCAGCCTGACGGTGCCGGGGGTGCGGGTGGTGGTGGACGCCGGACTGTCCCGCGAGCCGCGCACCGACCACGCCCGGGGGCTGAGCGCGCTGGCGACGGTGCGGGCCTCGCGGGCGTCGGCCGGGCAGCGCGCGGGGCGTGCCGGGCGCGAGGCGCCGGGGGTGGTCTACCGCTGCTGGCCGGAGGCCGAGCACGACCGGCTGCCGCGCTTCCCCTCCCCCGAGATCACCGTCGCCGACCTCACCGCCTTCGCGCTGCGTGCGGCCTGCTGGGGCGACCCCGGCGCGCGCGGACTGGCGCTGCCCGACGCGCCCCCGCGGGGAGCGATGGCCGCGGCCCACGAGGTGCTGCGGGCGATCGGCGCCGTGGACGCCGGCGGGCGGGCCACGGAACGCGGGAGGGCGATGGCCTCACTGGGCCTGCACCCCCGGCTGGCGCGTGCCCTGCTGGACGCCGCTCCCCTGGTGGGTGCGCGGCGGGCGGCCGAGGTGGTGGCGCTGCTGAGCGAGGAGCCGCCCCGGGAGTACGGCGACGAGGTGGCGGCGGTGTGGCGCACCGCGCGCCGGGGCCGGGACGCGTACTGCGCCCGCTGGCGCCGGGAGGCGCGCCGGCTGGAGGGCGCCCTGCCGGACGGGCGCGGCGGGCGGGCTTCCGCCGGAGCGGCCGACGACGCGGCCGCCGCCCTGGTGGTGGCGCTGGCCTTCCCCGAGCGGGTGGCGCGCTCACGCGGCGAGCGGGCGTACCTGATGGCCTCCGGAACCCGCGCCGAACTCGCCCCGGGTTCCGGGCTGCGCGACGCCCCCTGGCTGGCGGTCGCCGTCGCGGACCGCCCCGCGGGGACCGCGTCCGCGCGGATACGGCTGGCCGCGGCGCTCGACGAGGAGACGGCGCGGGAGGCGGCCGGGGCGCTGTACTCAAAGGCCGAGGAGGTCGGCTGGTCCGCCGGGCGGCGCGATGTGGTGGCCCGGCGCGTGGAACGGCTGGGCTCGATCGAGCTGTCCTCCCGCCCCCTGCCCGACCCCGGTCCCGCAGCGGTGCGGGCGGCCCTGCTGGAGGGGCTGCGGCGCGAGGGCGTGGGGCTGCTGCGCTGGACGCGGGAGGCGGTGTCGCTGCGGCAGCGGCTGGCCTTCCTCCACCGGGAGCTGGGCGAGCCGTGGCCGGACGTGTCGGACGAGGCGCTGCTGGCGCGGGCGGACGAGTGGCTGGACGGGGTGCCGGGCCCGGCACGGCAGCGGGCCGATCTGGAGCGCGCGGACGCCGGCCGGCTGCTGACCGCGCTGCTGCCCTGGACCTCCGGGGAGGCAGCCCGGCTGGACGAACTGGCGCCGGAGCGGATCGAGGTGCCCTCGGGCTCGCGGATACGGGTGGACTACGGCGGGGAGCGGCCGGTGCTCGCGGTCAAGCTCCAGGAGCTGTTCGGCTGGCAGGAGGCGCCCCGCCTGGCGGGCGGCCGGGTGCCGCTGCTGGTCCATCTGCTGTCGCCCGCGGGGCGGCCGGCGGCCGTGACCGCGGATCTGGCCTCGTTCTGGCGCGACGGCTACCGCTCGGTGCGGGCCGAGCTGCGCGGCCGCTACCCCAGACACCCCTGGCCCGAGGATCCGGCGACCGCCCGGCCGACCGGGCGTACGGCCGCCGCGGCGCGGAGGGCTTCCGGGCAGGGGGGCTGAGCGGCGGCCGCGGGGTCCGGTGGCACCGGATCCCGCGGCCGCCGCCGGTTCAGTCCTCCTGGCGGGCCTGGACGGTGGCGCCGGCGGTCGGGGCGGGGGTCTGCTCCCCGCCGCCCTGCTGTCCGCTGCCGTCCTCGCCCTCTCCGGGCTCGTCCGGGTCCTCCGGCTCCTCGCCCCCGCAGGGGTCCTGCGGGTCCTCCCCGGGCTCCTCCGGGTTCTCGGAGTCCTCGGATTCCCCGGAGCCCTCCGGTCCGTCGGAGTCCTCGCCCGGCTCTCCGGTCGGGGTCGGGGAAGGCGGGCCCGCGGGCTCCTCGGCGCTCTCGCCGGGCTCGTCCGGATCCTCCGACTCCTCGGGGTCCTCCGGGTCCACCGGGCACTCCGGGTCCTCGCCCGGCTCCTCGGGGTCGTCCGGCTCGTCCCCGGGCTCCTCCGGTTCATCCGGGTTGTCCGGCTCGTCCCCGGGCTCCTCCGGTTCATCCGGGTTGTCCGGCTCGTCCCCGGGCTCCTCGGGCCCGTCCCCCGGTTTCTCGGGCTCCTCCCCCGGCTTCCCGGGGTTGTCCGGCTCCTCCGGCTCCTCCCCGGGCTCCTCGGAGTCCCCGGGCGGGAGAGGGGTGACCGTACCTTCCTCGGAGACGGGCGGCTTCGGCGAGGGCTTCCCGTCCTCGCCCTTCTCACCGCCGCCGTCGCCGCCCTTGCGGTCGCCGCCCTTGTCGCCCGGACGCCCGCTGGAGTCGCCCGCGGGCTCGCCGCCCGGCCGTGCGGGCCTCGACTCGTTGCCCGCGCCGGGGCTGTCGGGCAGTGTTCCCTCGCCGTCGGGGACCTCGTGGACGCCCTTGCGGTAGAAGTCCAGCCAGGACAGCACCGTCCGCAGGTACTCCCGCGACTGGTTGTAGCTGAGGATGGCCCGTTCCAGATCGGCCGGGTCCGACAGGTTCCTGCCGCCCGCGCACAGGTAGCGCCCTGCGGCGAGGGCGGCGTCGTAGATGTTGTTCGGGTCCTTGCGGCCGTCGCCGTTGCCGTCCGCACCCCAGCCGGCCCAGGTGGACGGGATGAACTGCATCGGCCCGACGGCCCGGTCGTAGCGGGTGTCGCCGTCGTACGCGCCGCCGTCGGTGTCCGAGATGTGCGCGAAGCCCACGCCGTTGAGCGCGGGCCCCAGGATCGGCTTGTGGGTGGTGCCCTGGGCGTCCACGGCTCCGCCGCGCGCCTGCCCGGACTCCACCTTGCCTATCGCGGCCAGGAGTTGCCAGGGAAGGTTGCAGCCGGGCCGCTCCTCGCCCAGGGTCCGCTCCGCGCGCTTGTAGGCGGCCAGAACGGTGGCGGGTATGCCGGACTCGGCAGGACCGGTGACCTCCGGCAGATCACTGGAGGATCCCGGCTTGTCCGGCTTGACCAGCGGCGGAAGCTCCGTGTGGTAGGGGGAGTTGCCGTCCGCGGGAAGGTCGGGGGACTCCGGGGAGCCGGCCGCCTCCCTGCCGCCGGGCTGCACCAGTTCCAGGCCGGGCCCCTGGGACGCGGTGAGCGCGGCCATCGCCGCCGCCGCCACCGCGGTGCTGGTAACGCCCCTTCGGACCCTGCCCACGAGCCGCCGAGCCGCCATCTGCCAGACCCTCCACGCTGTTGTCACGCGCTGCCGCGCCGCACCTGTCGGATGCGGCGCTCCTCAGACGCTCTGTACGGTTGTGTACGCCCTGTGCGTGCCCGGTTCGCCCGGCACCCGCCGTATGTCCGCGCTCCGGCCGCACCGCCTCTCCGCGAGGGGTAACGAGCGGGACACTACGGCAAGTTCGGCACCCGATCCACCACACCCGAAGAGGACGCGGCAACACACACGGCCGTTCCACCGGATGTTCACCGCCGTGTGCCGCCCGGGCCGCCGTCCGGCTCCCGGGCGGCACACGGCCTTCCGCGCGGCCGCCTCAGTGGGCGGCGTCCTCCCAGTTCTCACCGGAGCCCACGGAGACGTCCAGCGGCGCCCTCAGGTGGACGGCGCCGGACATCTCCCGGCGCACCAGCTCCTCCACCGCCTCCCGCTCGCCCGGGGCGACCTCCAGCACGATCTCGTCGTGCACCTGGAGCAGCATGCGCGAGCGCAGTTCCGCCTCGCCCAGCGCCCGGTCCACCTTCAGCATCGCGATCTTCACGATGTCCGCGGCGGTGCCCTGGATCGGGGCGTTGAGCGCCATCCGCTCGGCCATCTCGCGGCGCTGGCGGTTGTCGCTGTTGAGGTCGGGCAGGTAGCGGCGGCGGCCCAGGATGGTGGAGGTGTAGCCGGTGGCCCGGGCGTCCTCCACCACCCGGTGCAGGTAGTCGCGCACCCCGCCGAAGCGCTCGAAGTAGGCGTCCATCAGCCTGCGAGCCTCGTCGGCGGTGATGCCGAGCTGCTGCGACAGGCCGAAGGCCGACAGCCCGTAGGCCAGCCCGTACGACATGGCCTTGATCTTGCGGCGCATCTCCGGGTCCACCCGGTCCTTGGGGACCTCGAAGACCTGGGAGGCGGCGGTGGTGTGCAGATCCTCGCCGGAGGTGAACGCCTCGATCAGGCCCTCGTCCTCCGACAGGTGCGCCATCACCCGCAACTCGATCTGGCTGTAGTCGGCCGTCAGCAGCGACTCGTACCCCTGGCCGACCACGAAGCCCCGCCGGATGGCCCGGCCCTCGTCGGTGCGCACCGGGATGTTCTGCAGGTTGGGGTCGGTCGAGGACAGCCGGCCGGTGGCGGCGACCGTCTGGTTGAACGTGGTGTGGATGCGTCCGTCGGCGGCGATCGTCTTGATCAGGCCCTCGACGGTGGTGCGCAGCTTGGACTGCTCGCGGTAGCGCAGCATGACCACCGGCAGCTCGTGCTCGGTCTGCGTCGCCAGCCAGGTCAGCGCGTCGGCGTCCGTGGTGTATCCGGTCTTGGTCCGCTTCGTCTTCGGCAGGCCCAGTTCGCCGAAGAGCACCTCCTGCAGCTGCTTGGGCGAGCCGAGGTTGAACTCGTGGCCCACCGCGGTGTGCGCCTCGCGCACCGCCTGCTGGACGGCCGCGGCGAACTGCTGCTCCATCCGGCCCAGCCACTCGCGGTCCGCGGCGATGCCCGCCCGCTCCATCCGCGCCAGCAGGCCCGAGGTCGGCAGCTCGATGTCCTTCAGCAGGTCGGACGCGCCGACCTCCGTCAGCCGCCCGGCCAGCGCCCCGCCCAGGTCCAGGACGGTGCGGGCCCGGGCCATCAGCGCGTCCGCCTCGGCCTCCTCGTCCGCGCCCAGTGCCAGCTGCCCGCTGCTCTCGGCGGGCCGGGCCGGCTCCCGGCCCAGGAACTCCACCGACAGCGCCTCCAGGGCGAACGAGCGGCGGCCCGGCTGCACCAGGTAGGCGGCCAGCGCGGTGTCCATCGTGACGCCGGCGACGCTCCAGCCGTGCTCGGCGAAGACCCGCATCACCGCCTTGGCGTCGTGCATGACCTTGGGCCGTTCCCCGTCGGCGATCCACTCCGCGAACGCCCGCTCGTCGGCCTCGTCCAGCTGGGCGGGGTCGAACCACACCGCCGGCCCCTGCCCGGTCGCCAGGGCGATCTCGCCGACGCTCCCCGACCCCAGCTTCCAGTCGTCGACGGTGGCCACGCCCAGCGGATCGGCGCCCGAGGCGGCGTGCTCGGCCAGCCAGGGGGCCAGCTCGCCCGCGCCGGCGACCACCCCGTCGACCTCCACGCCGTCCGCCGGGGCCGCCGCCTCCTGGCCGGCCGCGCCCGGGTCGACCGCGTACAGCCGGTCGCGGAAGCCGGTGTTGCGGAACTCCAGCGCGTCCAGCACCACATCCAGCGCCCCCCGGTCGTAGGGCGCCCGCGCCAGGTCCGCCGGGCCGGCCGGCAGCTCCACGTCGCACACCAGCGCCGTCAGCCGCCGGTTGAGCCGGACGCTGTCGAGGTGGTCGCGCAGCTTCTCCCCGACCTTGCCCTTGACCTCGTCGGCCCGCTCCAGCAGCTCGGAAAGGGAGCCGAACTGCCTGATCCACTTCGCGGCGGTCTTCTCGCCCACCCCGGGGATGCCGGGCAGGTTGTCCGACGGGTCGCCGCGCAGGGCCGCGAAGTCCGGGTACTGCTCCGGGGTCAGGCCGTACTTCTCCTCCACCTTCTCGGGGGTGAAGCGGGTCAGCTCCGACACTCCCCGCGTGGGGTACAGCACCGTCGTCGCGTCGTTGACGAGCTGGAAGGAGTCGCGGTCGCCGGTGACGATCGAGACGTGGAAGCCCTCGGCCACCGCCTGCGTGGCCAGGGTGGCGATGATGTCGTCCGCCTCGAAGCCCTCCACCGCGAAACGCCGGATGCCCATCGCGTCCAGCAGTTCGCCGATCAGCTCCACCTGTCCCTTGAAGCCGTCCGGGGACTTGGAGCGGTTCGCCTTGTAGTCGGCGAACTCCTGGGTGCGCCAGGTCGTGCGCGACACGTCGAAGGCGACCGCCAGATGGGTGGGGTCCTCGTCGCGCAGCGTGTTCGCCAGCATCGAGGCGAAGCCGTAGATCGCGTTCGTCGGCTGCCCGGTGGTGGTGGAGAAGTTCTCCTCGGGCAACGCGAAGAACGCCCGGTAGGCGAGGGAGTGCCCGTCCAGCAGGAGCAGGCGCCTGTCCCGGGGCTCGCGCGATTCGGAGGAGTTCGCTGCGGTCGCTTTCGATGCTTTGTTGGCCACGCCCCGATCCTGCCACGCACCACCGACACCGGATCACGGACCGTCCTGGAGCCACTGTCGCGTCCCGGTCGAGCGTGGCAGGATCTGCGGCCATGAGACGCAGGCCGCCCGCCACCGATCCCGTCCAGGACGCCCCCCGGGTCGGCGCCCCGCGCCGGAGCGCCGCCGGGCTGCCGGCCGTCGCCCGCTCCCTGCGCATGGCCGGTGAGCAGATGGGGGTGCGGCGCACCGCGCTGACCCTGCTGAGGGTCAACCAGGAGGACGGCTTCGACTGCCCCGGCTGCGCCTGGCCCGAGCCGGAGCGGCGGCACACCGCGGAGTTCTGCGAGAACGGCGCCAAGGCCGTCGCCGAGGAGGCCACGCTGCGGCGGGTGACCCCCGCCTTCTTCGCCGAGCACCCCGTGGCCGACCTGGCCACGCGGTCCGGGTACTGGCTGGGGCAGCAGGGCCGCCTCACCCACCCGATGTACCTGGCCGAGGGCTCCGGCCGCTACGAGCCGATCGGCTGGGACGAGGCCTTCGAGATCGTCGCCGGCGAACTGCGCGCCCTGGACTCGCCCGACGAGGCCGTCTTCTACACCTCCGGCCGCACGAGCAACGAGGCCGCCTTCCTCTACCAGCTCCTGGCCCGCTGCCTGGGCACCAACAACCTGCCCGACTGCTCCAATCTGTGCCACGAGTCCTCCGGTGCCGCGCTGACCGAGACTCTCGGCGTCGGCAAGGGCAGCGTGCTGCTGGAGGACCTCCACCGCGCCGACCTGGTCATCGTCGCCGGGCAGAACCCGGGCACCAACCACCCCAGGATGCTCTCCGCGCTGGAGAAGGCCAAGCGGGGCGGCGCGCGGATCATCACCGTCAACCCGCTGCCCGAGGCCGGCCTGGAGCGGTTCGACAACCCGCAGACCCTGCGCGGCCTGGCCGGCTCCGGCACACCGCTGACCGACCTGTTCCTGCAGATCCGCATCGGCGGCGACCAGGCCCTCTTCCGCGAGCTGTGCCGGCGGGTGCTGGAGGCCGACGGCGGGGTGGACGAGGACTTCGTCCGCGAACACACCCACGGCTACGAGGAGTTCGCCGCCGCGGCCCGCGCCACCGACCCCGCCGACGTGCTGCGCGCCACCGGGCTCGACCCGGCCGGCATCGACCGCGCCGCCGAGATGGTCCTCGCCTCCGAGCGCACCGTCGTGTGCTGGGCCATGGGACTGACCCAGCACCGGCACGCCGTCCCCACCATCCGCGAGATCGTCAACCTCCTGCTGCTGCGCGGCGCCGTCGGCCGCCCCGGCGCCGGGGTCTGCCCGGTGCGCGGCCACAGCAACGTCCAGGGCGACCGCACCATGGGCATCGTCGAGAAGCCCTCCGGCGCCCTGCTGGACGCGCTGGAGTCGGAGTTCGGCGTCCCCATGCCGCGCGAGCACGGCCTGGACGTGGTGAACTCCATCCGCGCCCTGCGCGACGGGCGGGCGAAGGTGTTCTTCGCCCTCGGCGGCAACTTCGTCGCCGCCTCCCCCGACACCGAGGTGACCGAGGCCGCGATGCGGCGGGCCCGGCTGACCGTGCACGTGTCCACCAAGCTCAACCGCTCCCACTGCGTCACCGGCGCCCGCGCCCTGATCCTGCCCGTCCTCGGCCGCACCGAGCGCGACGTACAGGCCTGTGGCGAGCAGTTCGTCACCGTCGAGGACTCCATGGGCGTCGTCCACGCCTCCCGCGGGCGCCTCGCCCCCGCGAGCGAGCACCTGCTGTCCGAGCCCGCCGTCGTCTGCCGGCTGGCCCGCCGCGTCCTGGGCCCCGGCCACCCCGTGCCCTGGGAGGAGTTCGAGGCCGACTACGCCGCGATCCGCGACCGCATCGCCCGCACCGTCCCCGGCTTCGCCGACTTCAACGCCCGCGCCGCCCGCCCCGGCGGCTTCACCCTGCCCCC
>NZ_JAKMAY010000142.1:0-14543 GCF_022015835.1 Streptomyces sp. ICN903
GTTGCGGGGGAGAGGGGGAGCGGGGCGTCGGCGTCAGGCATTGGGCGGCAGCTCCGTGCCCGCGCCCCGCCGCCGTACCGCCACCAGGTCGGTGCGGGCCCGGCCGGACACCGCCGCGGCGTCCGCGCCCTCGGCGGCATCCGCCTCCCCGGCCGCCTTCGAGGCCGGCTCGCCGGCGGTGACGGCGGTGACGGCGGTGACGGCGGTGTCCGAGGTGACGCCGGCGTCCGCGCCGCCGCCGCAGGGCCCGCAGCCTCCGCCGGCCTCCGCGCCGCCGTGTCCGCCGCAGCCTCCGCCCGGCGCGGCGGGCGCGTCCGCCCGGTGCTCGGGCAGCGTCCGCTCCCCGGCCCCCTCCACCTCGAAACCGGCGTCGGCGATCATCTCCAGGTCGGCCTTGCCCGCCTGGCCCTCGCTGGTGAGGTAGTCGCCCAGGAAGATGGAGTTGGCCAGATGCAGGGCCAGCGGCTGCATCGACCGCAGGTGCACCTCGCGCCCGCCCGCCAGGCGGACCTCCACGTCGGGGCAGACGAAGCGGACCATCGCCAGGATGCGCAGGCAGCGCTGCGGCGTGAGGTTCCACTCCTTGGCCAGCGGGGTCCCCTCGAAGGGGATGAGGAAGTTCACCGGCACCGAGTCCGGGTCCAGTTCACGCAGCGAGAAGACCACGTCCACCAGGTCCTCGTCCGACTCGCCCATGCCCGCGATCAGCCCCGAGCAGGCCGACAGCCCGGCCGCCTGCGCCTGGTGGACCGTCTCCACACGGTCGGCGTAGGTGTGGGTGGTGGTGATCTCCCCGTACGTGGCCTCGGAGGTGTTGAGGTTGTGGTTGTAGGCGTCCGCGCCCGCCTCGCGCAGCCGCTCGGCCTGGCCGCCGGAGAGCAGGCCCAGGCAGGCGCACACCTCCACGCCCTCGTTCTGCTCCTTGATGGCGGCGATGGTCTGCGAGACCCGGTCCACGTCCCGGTCGGTGGGGCCGCGCCCGCTGGCCACCAGGCACACCCGCTTGGCGCCCCCGGCCACGCCCGCGCCGGCCGCGGCGGCGGCCTCCTGGGGCTTCAGCCAGGTGTACTTGAGGATGTCGGCCTTCGAGCCCAGCCGCTGCGAGCAGTACGAGCAGTCCTCCGGGCACAGCCCGGACTTCAGGTTGACCAGGTAGTTGAGCTTCACCCGCCGGCCGAACCACTGACGCCGCACCTTCCCGGCCGCGGCCACCACATCGAGGAGTTCGTCGTCGGAGGTGGCCAGTACGGCCAGCGCCTCGTCGCGCGTGGGCAGCTCGCGCCGCAGCCCCTTGTCCACCAGCGTCTTCAGCAGGTCCATGGCGTTGATCCTCGCCTACGCGCCCGCCCGCGGCCAAGGACGAACCCCCACAACCGGGTGGGCGGAAGGTGTGTGTATCGCCACACCCTGTGCGGGTCCGTCCGCCACTACCTTTGGGCGGAACCGACAGAAGGCGAGGGACGGCCCGCCATGCCGCAGGAGCACCGCAGCACCCCGGACCCGTTCGACTGGATCGACGAACACGCCGAACTGCGCCGCCGCGCGGGCCTGGTGCGCTCCCTGCGCCCCCGGCCCGCCGACTCGGACCTGCTCGACCTCGCGGGCAACGACTACCTGGGCCTGGCACGGCATCCGGAGGTCGTCGCCGCCGCCTCGGCCGCCGCCCGCCGCTGGGGCGCGGGCGCCACCGGCTCCCGGCTGGTCACCGGCACCACCGAGCTGCACACCGAACTGGAGGCGGAGCTCGCCGACTTCTGCGGCTTCGAGGCGGCCCTGGTGTTCTCCTCCGGCTACGCCGCCAACCTCGCCGCGGTCACCGCCCTGACCGACCGCGGCACGCTGGTGGTCTCCGACGCCGCCAACCACGCCTCCCTGATCGACGGCTGCCGGCTGTCCCGGGCGGAGACCGCCGTCGTCCCGCACGCGGACCCCGGCGCCGTGGGCAAGGCGCTCGACGGCTTCGCCGGCCGCGCCGTGACCGTGACCGACACCGTCTTCTCCGTGGACGGCGACGCCGCGCCGCTGGCCTCCCTGGCCGCCGTCTGCCGCGGTCACGGCGCCGCGCTGCTGGCGGACGACGCGCACGGTCTGGGCGTCCTCGGCGACGGCGGCCGGGGAGCCCTTCACGCGGCGGGCCTGGCGGGCGACCCGGACGTGGTGGCCACCGCGACGCTGTCGAAGTCGCTCGGCAGCCAGGGCGGCGCCGTCCTCGGCCCGGCCCGGGTGATCGACCACCTGGTCAACACCGCCCGCACCTTCGTCTTCGACACCGGCCTGGCCCCGGCAGCCGCCGGCGCCGCGCTCGCCGCGCTGCGGTTGCTGCGGGCCGAACCCGGCCGGGCCGCCCGCGTCCGCGAGGCGGCCGCCGGGCTGTACGAGCGGCTGGCGGGCGCCGGTCTGGACGCCACCCGCCCGGACGCCGCCGTGGTGTCGGTACGCGCCCCCTCCCCGGAGGCGGCCGTGCGCTGGGCCGCCGACTGCCGCGGTGCCTCCCTGGCCGCGGGCTGCTTCCGGCCCCCGTCGGTGCCCGACGGGATCTCCCGGCTGCGGCTGACCGCCCGCGCCGATCTGACGGAGGCCGAGCTGGACGCGGCCGCGGCCGTCATCGCGCGCACCGCGCCGCCGGCAGGGAGGGACGCCTGACCGGGCGCCCGCGCCCGCCCACTCGCCCGGCCGCTCATCCGGGGTGCGGCGGCCGCTCCCGCGGCGGGCCCGCCGCAGGGCCCCGCTTCCCGGCGACCCTGCGGCGCAGCCCGAAGGGCAGCAGCGCCCACACCGCCGCGCAGAACGCCAGCACGCACGCCGCCACCGCGATCCCCGCGGCCCTTCCCAGCACCACGTCCACCACGAGCAGCACGGACCCGGTCAGCGCCAGGGCGAGGACGACCAGCCCGGCTCCGGCCAGCCGTGAGGACACGTCGACGATCAGCCGCTTGACCCCGCGCCGGAACAGCGCCCGGTGCAGCGCCGCGGGCGCCGTGAAGAGGATGGAGGCGGTCACCGCCAGCAGCAGCGTGGTGAGGTAGGTACCGCGCTGCACCGTGTCCAGGCCGGTGAAGCGCTGGGTGAAGGCGAGGGTGAGGAGGAAGGCGAAGAGGATCTGGACGCCGGTCTGGATGACCCTCAGCTCCTGCAGCAGCTCGACGAAGTTGCGGTCGGCGCGTTCCAGGGGTGTCTCGTGGCGGTCGGTCATGCGGTCCGGTGTTGCCGCCCGGGGGCGCGTCACTCGCCGCCGACCCGGTGGGGTTCCGGCCGGTGCGGGGCCAGGGGTCCGCACCGGCCGCCCCCTCAGCTCCCGGGTTCCGGCGGGAGCCCCACCAGGCCCGCGCGCCGCCGTCCGTCCAGTACGCGCAGCGCCCGCGCCAGGGTGTGCGCGTGGAGCTCCGTCTCACCGCGCTCGTGCATCACCGTCAGCGCGTCCCGCAGTGCCGCCGCCCGGCCGGTCAGCGCCTGGGCGGCGCGCAGGGCCCCGTAGGTGTCGCGCCCGCGCGCGGGGTTGATCCTGCCCAGCAGGTCGACCACCTCCAGATAGCGGTCCACCAGCTCGCCCTCGGCCCGGGTCAGGGCGGGCAGGGGCGGGGGCTCCGGGGGCATCCGGCCCGTCTGCCCGCTCACCTCGGCGCGCGCACGGCACGGGGCCGCCCGCGGTCGGCCGTCAGCCGGTCCACGAGGCCGTAGGCCACCGCGCCCTCGGCGTCGAGGAAGGTGTCCCGCTCGATGTCCCGCCGGACGCGCTCCAGCGGCTGCCCGGTGTGCTCGGTCAGCATCTCCTCCAGCCGCTTTCGGGTGCGCAGCATCTCGGCGGCCCGGATCTCCAGATCCCGGGCCTGTCCCCGGACGGGTTCGGTCAGGGAGGGCTGGTGGATCATGACGCGCGCCCCGGGCAGGGCTAGGCGCTTGCCGGGGGTGCCGGCCGCGAGCAGCACGGCCGCCGCGGAGGCGGCCTGCCCCAGGCAGACGGTCTCGATGTCGCAGGAGACGAACCGCATCGTGTCGTAGATCGCGGTCATCGCGGTGAAGGAGCCGCCGGGGGAGTTGATGTAGAGCGAGATGTCCCGCTCGGGTGCGGCGTGTTCGAGGTGGACGAGCTGGGCCGTGACGTCGTTGGCGCTGGTGTCGTCGATCGGGGTGCCGAGGAGGACGATGCGTTCCCGGAGCAGCTTGGAGTACGGGTCCAGTGTCCGGACGCCGCCGCTGGTGCGCTCGGTGAACTCGGGCAGCACGTGGCGGGCGGCCGGCCGGCCGGAGCGGACGGGCGACGGGGCGGCGGATCGGTGCATGGCGGTCGGATCCCTCCGTGGGCTCGGTGAGACGCCCTGCGCACGAGCAACGCACAAAATGTACAGGACGTACATCCGGTTATGCTGGGAGCATGGCCTACGAAATTCCGGTGACGCAAGCCCGTGCCGAACTCGCCGACCTGATCAACCGGGTGGTGTACGGCGGCGAACGGGTGGTGGTGACACGCCACGGGAAGCCGCTGGTGGCCCTGGTGACCGCCGCTGACCTGGAACGACTGGAAGGACAGGACGCCTCTGAGCGGGACGGGGTGATCAGCACGGTCTCGGCCGTCGGCGAGGTGCCGTCCGCTCCGGGCGAACGGAGCCGCTTCGGCATCGCGGCGCACCACCCCGCCCCGCCCGCCGGAGACCGGGGCCCGGGACACCGGGGCGGGTGAGCGGGCGCGGCGCACGAGGGCGCGAAAGGCGCGACGGGGAAGAGCGCGGGGAGGGGCAGCGCGCGGGAGCGCGCGACAAGCCGGACATCGCTCACCCGCCGGCCCACCGCGCCGGGCTGCCGCCCCCGGCGGCGCGGGTCCTACGGCGTGGCGTTCCCCGGAGCCGGGTCCGTGTCGTCGCCGCTCCTGCGGGCCTTCGCCTGCGCGGCCTTGGCGTCGGGCGCGTACAGGTCCACGTACTCCTGGCCGGACAGGTTCATGATCGTGTACATGATCTCGTCGGTGACCGCGCGCAGCACCGTCCGCTCGCCGTGCTGGTCGGCGAAGCGCGAGAAGTCCAGCGGCTCACCGAACCGGATGGTCACCCTCCCGATCTTCGGCAGCCTCCGGCCCGGAGGCTGGAGCTCGAAGGTGCCCACCATGGCGCACGGGATCACCGGCACTCCGGCCCTGAGAGCCATGGACGCGACGCCGACCCGCCCCCGGTACAGCCGCCCGTCGTGCGACCGGGTGCCCTCGGGGTAGATGCCGAGCAGCTCCCCCCGGCGCAGCACCCGCAGCCCCTCCTCGACCGCCGCCTGCCCGGCGCCGCGGCCCGAGCGGTCTACCGGGATCTGGCCGATGCTGCGGAAGAACGCGGCCGTCAGCCTGCCCTTCAGCCCCGGCCCCGTGAAGTACTCCGCCTTGGCGAGGAAGGTGATGCGCCGGTGCAGGATCGCGGGCATCAGGAAGTGGTCGGAGAAGGACAGGTGGTTTCCGGCGATGATCGCCGCGCCTTCGTCGGGGACGTTCTCCAGGCCCTCGATCCGGGGCCTGAACAGCAGCCGCAGCACCGGGCCCAGCAGGACGTACTTGAGCACGTAGTAGAACACGGGGTGGCTCCCTACCGCACCGGACGGGCCTGCGAGCTGCTTCTCCCCCCGGCCGGGGAGCGGCCGGAGGCCGCCGGAGAGCCGGTCGGGGAGGATTCAGTGTATGTGCGGGCACCGCGGTGTGCGACCACCTCCGGCGCCCGTGCCCGCCGGCCTCCGCGACGGCCGGATCCCGTCAACCCGCTCCCGGGGCCGTCCGGTTGCGGCCCCGGGAGCGGGCGGGGCTCCGGGGCGGAGCCCCGCGTTCCGGGCATCCGCCCGGACCTCAGTCCGTACCCGACTCGATCGCCGCGTGGTCGAGCGCGTCGGAGTCCACCGGGGTCTCCCCGCCCTCGTGGCTGCCCGCCGAGATGGCCTCGGCGCCGCCCGGGGGCAGCTCGCCGATGAGACCGCCCCACGCCGCGAGCTGGCCGTGGGCGGCGTACTGCTCCAGCTTGCTCCGCGAGTCGGCGATGTCGAGGTTGCGCATGGTCAGCTGCCCGATGCGGTCGTCCGGGACGAACGCCGGGTCGTGGCTGCGCTCCATGGACAGCTTCTCGGGGTGGTAGCTGAGGTACGGCCCCTGGGTGTCGAGGACGGAGTAGTCCTGGCCGCGGCGCAGCCGCACCGTGACGCTGCCGGTGACCGGGCGGCCCACCCAGCGCTGGAGGCTCTCGCGGAGCATGAGCGCCTGCGGGTCGAACCAGCGGCCCTCGTAGAGCAGCCGCCCGAGCCGGCGCCCCTCCACGTGGTACATGGCCACGGTGTCCTCGTTGTGGATGGCGTTCAGCAGCCGCTCGTAGGCCACGTGCAGCAGCGCCATGCCGGGGGCCTCGTAGACGCCGCGGCTCTTGGCCTCGATGATGCGGTTCTCGATCTGGTCGGACATTCCCAGGCCGTGCCGGCCGCCGATGAGATTGGCCTCCCGCACCAGCTCGACCGCGCTCGCGAACGCGCGCCCGTTGATCCGCACGGGGCGCCCGTGCTCGAACTCCACGGTGACGTCCTCGGCCGGGATGTCGACCTCGGGATCCCAGAAGGGAACGCCCATGATCGGGGTCACGATCTCCATCGAGGTGTCGAGGTACTCCAGGCGCTTGGCCTCGTGCGTGGCGCCCCAGATGTTCGCGTCGGTGGAGTACGCCTTCTCGGCGGAGTCGCGGTAGGGCAGATCGCGCTGCGACAGCCAGGCGGACATCTCGTGCCGCCCGCCGAGCTCGGCCACGAACGCCCGGTCCAGCCAGGGCTTGTAGATCCGCAGACCGGGGTTGGCGAGCAGACCGTAGCGGTAGAACCGCTCGATGTCGTTGCCCTTGTAGGTGGACCCGTCCCCCCAGATGAAGACGTCGTCCTCGCGCATCGCCCGCACCAGCAGGGTGCCCACCACCGCACGGCCGAGCGGGGTGGTGTTGAAGTAGGTCTGCGCGGCCGAGCGGATGTGGAAGGCACCGCACGCCAGGGCGGCCAGCCCCTCCTCGACCAGGGCGTCGCGGCAGTCGACCAGCCGCGCCCGCTCGGCGCCGTACGCCAGGCCCCGCTCCGGCACGTCGGCCAGATCGGGCTCGTCGTACTGGCCGACGTCGGCCGTATAGGCATAGGGGACGGCGCCGCGCTCGCGCATCCACGCCACCGCGACAGAGGTGTCCAAACCGCCCGAGAACGCGATGCCGATGCGCTCACCGACTGGAAGTTTATTCAGTACCTTCGACATGTATGCATCCTAGACCCGTGTCCTTCGGAGCCCTCCCCCGAACCCGGGGAGCGGTCCGGGGTCCGAGGCCGAGGGACGGCCCCGGACCCCGACCGGGGGAGCGGTGTGCGCCGGCCGGGTGAAGGGCCGGGCGAGGGTCCTTGCCCGGGCTGCTCCGCCACGGTGGTCTTGGGCGCGCAATCGCGCCCAGCTTCCTGGAGGTCCGCATGTTCCCGCGCCCCCGCACCACCGCCGCCGCGGCCCTCGCCGCGGCTGCCGTCGCCGCGCTCCTCACCCCGGCGTCCGCCGCCCACGCCGAGGCACCCGGGGCCGATCCGGCCCGCGGCGAGGTCTTCCTGACCGTCGCCGACGCCGAGGACACCTGGACGCGGGGCGTGATGCTGATCTGCCCGGACGACGGCGGCGGCCCTCACCCCCGCGCGGCCGAGGCCTGCGAGGCCATCGACCGGTCCGGGGGCGAGCTGCGGCAGCTCTCCGGCCGGCAGCGCGACTGCACCAACGAGCACCGGCCCGTGGTGGCCGAGGCAACGGGCATCTGGCGGGGGAGCCGGATCCACTGGCGGTCGGAGTTCCCCAACGCCTGCGCCATGCTCAGGCAGACCGGAGCGGTGTTCGACTTCTGAGCCCGGCTTCCGGGTCCGCTTCCGAGCCCCCGCAAGCGTGTGAGTCCCGGCCCGGGCAGTCGCCCGGGCCGGGACTCACACGCTTGCGGGGACGGGCCGGGGCGCTCGCCCGGCGCGGCGGCTCACCGCTCCCGCGACGTCACCACGCCCAGGGTCACCAGCCCCAGGACCACCCACGCGAACCACAGCCAGCCGCTGCCGCCCAGCGCGACCGAGTAGGCGGTCACCAGTACCAGGGCGGCCACCGTGGTGACGGTCATGGCCTTCGCCGTCTCCGGCATCGCTCACACCTTCCTCCCGAGTCGGTCGGAGCGGGACCGCGGGTCGCCGCGGCTGTCGTATCGCCGCGGCCGGCGGCCCCGTCCTGTCCGGCCCGGCCCGGTGCGCTACTGGCCGCGTGCCTGCAGCGACGCCAGGTAGGCGTTGTACGCGGTCAGGTCCTGGTCGCCGTTGCGGTCAGCGGCCCGGTCGTCGCGCCGAGCCTGCCGTTGTTCGGAGAAGTACCACTGGAAGACGAGTGCAATCAGCACGATGACCGTGGGAATCTCGCTGAACGCCCAGGCGATGCCGCCCGCGGCGTTCTGGTCGGACAGCGCGGTGACCCCGAGCGAGGCGGGCGGGTTCGCGTACGTCTCGACCATCGGCTCGCCGGCCATCATCAACGCGATGCCGAAGAAGGCGTGGAAGGGCATGCCCGCGAACAACTCCAGCATCCGCATCACGTAGCCGGGACGGTGGGGCCCCGGGTCCACGCCCATGATCGGCCAGAAGAAGACCAGCCCGACCGCCAGGAAGTGCACCATCATCCCGAGGTGCCCGGCCTTCGACTCCATCAGGAAGTCGAACAGCGGCGTGAAGTACAGCGCGTACAGGCTCGCGATGAACATCGGGATGGTGAACCCCGGGTGCGTGACCACCCTCATGTAGCGGCTGTGCAGCACCGCCACCAGGACCTCGCGCGGCCCCCTGCGGCCGCGCCCGGCGGCCGGGAGCGCGCGCAGCGCCAGCGTCACGGGGGCGCCCAGCAGCACCAGGATCGGCGAGAGCATGCTGATCACCATGTGCTGCACCATGTGCACGCTGAACAGCACCATGCCGTAGTCGTTGAGCTTGGTGCACATCACCAGCGCGACCGTCAGCACGCCCAGGGCGAAGGAGACGGTGCGGCCGGCCTGCCAGGTGTCGCCGCGCTGCCGCAGCCGCGCGACGCCCCAGCCGTAGAGCGCCAGCGCCAGCAGGCAGCTCACCAGGAAGAACGGCTCGGGGGAGAGCTCCAGGCCGCGTCCGAGGGTGAACGGCGGCAGATCCGCCATCGTGCCGTGTCCGTCGTGGTCCATCCGCAGCTCTCCCGATTCGTGCCGATCCGCTCGGACCAGATTAGGACCGCCCCCGGCCGGGGCTCCGGCCGGGGGCGGTCTCGGGCGGATTCCGCACGCGGCTCGGCGGACGCCCGGGCGGGGGCGTCAGGCGGGCTGGGTGGCCGCCGCGATCCGCTCGGCGCGCAGCGCCTCGTACCACCGGTCGTCCACCGGCGGCAGCGCGTTCACGTCCAGGGCCAGCTTGAGCAGCAGGTCCGCGATCTGCGGGTTCCTGGCCAGCACCGGACCGTGCATGTAGGTGCCGAAGACGGTGTCGTTCCAGGCGCCCTCGGTGCCGTCGCCCGTCCCGTTGCCCCTGCCCAGCCGCACCCGCGCCAGCGGCCGTGCGGTCGGGCCCAGATGCGTGATGCCCTGGTGGTTCTCGAACCCGGTCAGCTGGGGCAGGCCCAGCCGCTCGTCCATGTCGGCCAGCACGTCGCCGACGCACCGCTCGCCCTCGCCTCGGGTGCTGGTGACGTCCAGCAGCCCCAGGCCCGGCTCGCGCTGCCCGAGGTCGTTGATGAACTCGTGTCCCAGGATCTGGTAGCCGGCGCACACCGAGAAGACGATGGCGCCGTTGTCCACGGCCCGGTTCAGCCCGCCGTCGCGGCGCAGCCGCTCGGCCGCCAGCCGCTGGGGCCGGTCCTCGCCGCCGCCGACCAGGTAGATGTCCCCGGAGGTGGGGATCGGCTGGTCGGAGCGGACGTCGATCCGCTGCACGCCCAGCCTGCGCTGCCGGGCACGCCGCTCCACCACCAGTACGTTGCCCTGGTCGCCGTAGGTGCTCAGCAGGTCCGGGTAGACCCACACCACGCGCAGGCCGCTCTCACTCATGCTCGCTCGCATCCTCGCCGTGTTTCCGGCGTCTTCGACGTCTTTGCGTCTTCGGCGCCTTCGGCCGCCCGGCTCCGGCCGGTGGTCCGAAGGGCCCGGGATCAGTTGCCGACGATGCGGCGCAGATCCTGGAAGGCGGTGTAGTTGGCGATCGCCTCGATCCGGCCGGGCGGGCACTGCCGCACCGCCTCGGCGGCGTTCTCGCAGACCTGGAAGTCGACCCCCGCGACCTCCAGCCGGACCGCCAGGTCCAGCTTGCGGTCGCCGATCACGCAGATGGGGTGCCCGGCCAGCCGGGAGTAGTCCACGTCCCACAGCCAGGAGGTGTCGGTGCCGTCCGCGCCGCGGGCGTTGACCGACAGGATCACGGGCGCCGGCGGGCCGTCGATCAGGGAGAAGGTCTCCAGCCAGCCGGCCGGGTTCTTCGCCAGCAGCAGCCGGATCTCCCGTCCCTGGAAGGACACCACGTCGTAGCGGCCGGCCACCGCGGTCACCGAGTACATCCGCTCCAGCGCCGTCTGGGGCGGCACCCCGAAGGCGGCGGCGACGGCCGCGGAGGTGGTGGCGTTGGCCTTGTTGGCGCGGCCGGGGAGCTGGAGGCGGATCGGCCAGGCCGACCCGTGCGGGTCCAGCACGTGGTCGCCCGACAGGGCCCAGCTCGGGGTGGGGCGGCGGAAGCCGCACTCGCCGCAGAACCAGTCGTCCCCGGGGCGCTGCATCACGCCGCCGCAGGCCGGGCAGGACCAGGCGTCGTCCTTCCACTCCTGGCCCGCGGCCACCCACACCACGTTGGGGGAGGAGGAGGCGGCCCACACCACCAGCGGGTCGTCGGCGTTCGCCACGATCACGGCCTTGGAGCCGGACAGCCCCTCGCGCCAGCGCTCGGCGAGCATCCGGGTCTCGGCGGCGCGGTCGAGCTGGTCGCGGGAGAGGTTCAGCAGGGCGATCGCCTTGGGCGTCACGTCGCGGGCGACCGCGGCGAGGTACTTCTCGTCCACCTCGATGACGCCGTAGCGCGCGTCGCCGCTCCCGGCGAGCGCCGCGGTGATGCCCGCGGGCATGTTGGCGCCCAGCGCGTTGGAGACGACCGGACCGGCGGCGCGCAGGGCCTCGGCGATCAGCCGGGTCGTCGTGGTCTTGCCGTTGGTCGCCGACACCAGGACGACGTCCAGGTTCTGGGCGAGTTTGGCCAGCAGGTCGGGGTCGAGCCTGAGGGCCACCTTTCCGCCGATCACCGACCCGCTGCCACGGCCCGCGGCCCGTGACACCGCCGCGGCTGCCTTGCCCGCCGTCACGGCCAGTTTGGCCCGCGGCGGCAGCGGCTCCGTGTTGCCTGCCATCGTCCTTGTCCCTCCTTGCCCCTGGGTCGGGGATCAGCCTACCGAGGTCCGCTCCCGGCCCCGAACCGCGCCACCCCGCAGATGATCAGCACGGCGTAGGGTGACACACATGCACCGCGGCACCATTCCCGGCAGTTCCGGCTCCGTCCATCCCCTGCGTTTGTCGGCCGACCCGGCCCTGCGCGCGTGGTGCGCCGAGGTGGTCTCCTTCGACGCGGAGCTGTCCCGCCTGGTGGAGGACCTGTTCGCGTCGATGTACGCCGCGCACGGTGTGGGGCTGGCGGCCAACCAGATCGGCGCCCCCGTGCGGGTGTTCGTCTACGACTGCCCCGACGACGATGACCGCCGACACCTGGGTCACGTGGTCAACCCGCGCCTGGTGGAGACCGGCGGCGTCATCGTACGCGGTCCGGAGAGCTGTCTGTCCCTGCCCGGTGCGGAGGCCGCCGTGGAGCGCCACGACCGGGCCGTGGTGGAGGGGCGGGACAGGACGGGGGCGCCTGTGCGGATCGAGGGCACCGGCTTCTTCGCCCGCTGCCTGCAGCACGAGTGCGACCACCTCGACGGGGGCGTGTACACCGACCGCCTCACGGGGCCGCGCCGCCGCCGGGCGCTGCGGGCGGTACGCCGGGCAGCCGCGCGGATCCCCGGGCAGTAGGCCCCGAGGACCGCGGCGCCGCGGCGGACGTATCCGGCACCCGGCGGTGTTCACAGGCCCGGGCCGCCGGCCAGGTCCTCAGCGGTGGCCAGGCCTCCCCACAGCAGATCGGCCAGGTGCCGCACCAGCCGCTCCCGGGGGCAGGGCCGTTCGCCCAGCCACCAGTCGCCCGCCGCGTGCATCATGCCGACGATCCCGTGCCCCCACACCCGGGCCCGCTCCTCACGGTCGGCACCGAGGTCGACGCGTTCGGCGATCACCGTGGCCAGCTCCTCGCCGAGCCTGCGCAGCAGCGGGGCCGAGTGCTGGCCGACGTCGAAGCCGCGCTCGCCCCCGGACTCGTCGGCCGGGTGCATCAGGAAGCGGTAGACCTGGGGCCTGGCCTCGATGGCGGCCAGGTAGGTGTCGAGCGCGGCCTCCACGCGCTCGCGCCGGTCGCTGGGCGCGTCCAGGGCGGCCCGCAGCGCGTCCACCAGGGCGTCGGTGTGCCGCACCGCCAGAGCGCGGTAGAGACCGCCCTTGTCGCCGAAGTGCCGGTAGAGGATGGGCTTGGTGATGCCGGCCTCGGCGGCGATGGCGTTCATCGAGGCGCCCGGGCCGTCGCGCAGCACCACGCGCTCGGCGGCCTCCAGGAGCTCCCGGCGGCGGCGCTCGGTGGCGCTGCGCTGGTCCTCCCGCTGTGTGGTCTCCATGTTCCTCGGCCTCCCCGACCCTGCTGTGACACCTCGGTGCCGCCTGAGCGCAACGTAACACCCGCGGAGCGCACGAGAGGGTGCCGACGGTGGAGGTTGACATCGCACTGGCCGGTAACATATTCACGTTACCGCTAGTAACAACGGATGGAGGGGCTTCCATGGCGGAGTTCGCACTCGACCTCAACGACGACCAGAAGGCCGTACGGGAATGGATCCACGGCTTCGCGGCCGACGTCATGCGCCCCGCCGCCGCGGAGTGGGACGAGCGCGAGGAGACGCCCTGGCCCGTCATCCAGGAGGCGGCCAAGATCGGCCTGTACTCGCTCGACTTCTACGCCCAGCAGTACTTCGACCCCACCGGGCTGAGCATCCCCATGGTCATGGAGGAGCTGTTCTGGGGTGACGCGGGCATCGGCCTGTCGATCGTCGGCACCGCGCTGGCGGCCGTCGGCGTGCTCGCCAACGGGACCGAGGAGCAGATCGGCACCTGGATCCCCCAGATGTACGGCGACGCGAACGACGTGAAGGTCGCCGCCTTCTGCTCCTCCGAGCCGGACGCCGGATCGGACGTCTCGGCCATGCGCACCCGCGCGGTCTACGACGAGGCCAAGGACGAGTGGGTGCTCAACGGCACCAAGACCTGGGCCACCAACGGCGGCATCGCCAACGTCCACGTCGTCGTCGCCGTCGTCGACCCCGGGCTCGGCTCCAAGGGACACGCCTCCTTCGTGATCCCGCCGAACACCCCCGGCCTGTCCCAGGGGCAGAAGTTCAAGAAGCACGGCATCCGCGCCTCCCACACCGCCGAGGTCGTCCTCGAGGACGTCCGCGTGCCCGGCCACTGCCTGCTGGGCGGCAAGGACAAGCTCGACGAGCGCCTCGCCCGCGCCCGCGAGCGGGCGAAGAAGGGCGGCGAGCGAAGCGAGATGGGGGTCCCCCCGGCCGGAGGCCGGGGGAGCGTGAAGAACGCCGCGATGGCCACCTTCGAGGCCTCCCGCCCCGCCGTGGGAGCCCAGGCGGTCGGCATCGCCCGCGCCGCCTACGAGGTCGCCCTGGACTACGCCAGGACCCGTGTGCAGTTCGGCCGCCCGATCATCGACAACCAGGGCATCGCCTTCCAGCTCGCCGACATGCGCACCCGCATCGACGCCGCCCGGCTGCTGGTGTGGCGGGCCTCGTGGATGGCGGCGGCGGGCAAGCCCTTCGAGGGCGCCGAGGGCTCGATGTCCAAGCTGTTCGCCGGGGAGACCGCCAAGAGCGTCACGGCCCAGGCGATGCAGATCCTCGGCGGCAACGGCTTCACCCGGGAGTACCCGGTGGAGCGCATGCACCGGGACGCGGCGATCTACACGATCTTCGAAGGCACCAGCGAGATCCAGCGCCTGGTCATCGCCCGCACCATCTCGGGCGTGCACGTCCGCTGACCTCCCACCCCGCCGGGTGGCCGCCGCACGGCCGGCGGTCACCCGGCGGGACACGCCCTGCCCGCCAAAAACACGCGGTCGGCCCCCGCCCCGCACCCGGGCGACGGCGGAAGAGAACCGGGCAGAGGCCGTCCACCCGCACCCGGGGCGCGCGCCCCTGCCCAGTCGCACCCCGGACAACGGGCCGGTACCGCTCCCCACCACCCCGGACCCGCAGCCGGGCGACGGCGGAAGAGAACCGGGCAGAGGCCGTCCACCCGCACCCGGGCGACGGCGGGAGGGGACGGGTAGGGGCGGATGTTCCGGACACTCAAGCGTTATTTGCGGCCAATAGGCGCTCCACCCGACGGTGCACGGCAACGGCCGTAAAT
>NZ_JAKMAY010000143.1:0-14391 GCF_022015835.1 Streptomyces sp. ICN903
CCCGTTCCCCGCTCCCGCCCCTCTTCCGCCTCCTTCCCCGGAACCGATACGCACCACCGGAGGTCCCCGTGTCCCGACCGCAGGACGAAGCAGCGCAGCAGCCGTCCGGCCCGCCGCAGCCGTACGACTACGACGTGATCGTGGTCGGTTCCGGTTTCGGCGGTTCGGTGTCCGCGCTGCGGCTGACGGAGAAGGGCTACCGGGTCGGGGTGCTGGAGGCGGGGCGGCGCTTCACCCGCGAGACGCTGCCGAGGAACTCCTGGGACCTGAGGAACTACCTGTGGGCCCCGGCGCTGGGCCTGTACGGCATCCAGCGCATCCATCTGATGGACAAGGTGATGATCCTGGCCGGGGCCGGGGTGGGCGGTGGTTCGCTGAACTACGCCAACACCCTCTACGTGCCGCCGCCGGCCTTCTTCGCCGACCGGCAGTGGGGGCACATCACCGACTGGCAGGAGGAGCTGAAGCCGTACTACGACCAGGCCAAGCGGATGCTGGGCGTACGGCTGAACCCCACGGTGACGCCGTCGGACGTCCACCTGAAGGCCGCGGCCGGGAGGATGGGCGTGGGCGACACCTTCCACCTGGCGCCGGTGGGGGTCTTCTTCGGCGACGGCGAGGACGCGGGGGGCGAGGTCAGGGCCGCCCCGGGCGAGGAGGTGCCCGACCCCTACTTCGGCGGCGCGGGTCCGGCCCGCCGGGCGTGCACCGAATGCGGCGAGTGCATGACCGGCTGCCGGCACGGGGCCAAGAACACCCTCAACGAGAACTACCTGTACCTCGCCGAGAAGGCCGGCGCGGTCATCCACCCGATGACCACCGTCACCGAGGTGACCGAGGACGGCGCCGGAGGCTTCCGGGTGACCACGGTGCGCACCGGGAAGCGCCGGGGGAGGCGCACGGTGCTGCGCGCGCGGAAGGTGGTGATCGCCGCCGGCACCTACGGCACCCAGACGCTGCTGCACCGGATGCGCGACACCGGCCTGCTGCCGCACATCTCCCCGAGACTGGGCGAGCTGACCCGCACCAACTCCGAGGCCCTGGTCGGCGCGATGACCTCCCCGCGCCGCTACCGGAGGAAGCACGGACCGGACGCGGAACTGGACTTCACCAAGGGGGTGGCCATCACCTCCTCCATCCACCCCAACGACAACACCCACATCGAGCCGGTGCGCTACGGCAAGGGCTCCAACGCCATGGGCACCCTCTCCGTCCTCCAGGTGCCCTACGGCCGCGCGCCGAGGCCGCTGGCCTTCCTGGCGCACTGCCTGCGCCACCCCGTGCAGGCCGCGCGGACGCTGTCCAACTACCGCTGGTCGGAGCGGACGATCATCGGTCTGGTGATGCAGTCCCTGGACAACTCCCTGACCACCTACCGCAAGCCCAAGGGCCTGGGCAAGGGCCTGCTGACGGCGGAGCAGGGCCACGGCGCGCCCAACCCGGACCACATCCCCGAGGGCGCCGAGGCCGCGCGGCTCGTCGCCGATGAGATAGGCGGCTTCCCGGGCACGAACGTCGGCGAGCTGATGGGCACCCCGCTGACCGCGCACTTCCTGGGCGGCTGCCCGATCGGCGCCTCGCCCGAGGAGGGTGTCATCGACCCCTACCACCGGCTCTACGGCCACCCGGGCATCTCGGTGGTGGACGGCGCGGCCGTCTCCGCCAACCTCGGCGTCAACCCGTCACTGACCATCACCGCCCAGGCCGAGCGGGCGATGTCCCTGTGGCCCAACAAGGGCGAGGCCGACCCCCGCCCCGAGCAGGGCGCCGGCTACGTGCGCGTACCCGTGGTGCCGCCCCGGGCCCCGGCGGTGCCCGAGGACGCGTTCGCGGCGCTGCGGCTGCCGGTGGTGCTGCCGGTCCCGGCCGTTCCGCCGAAGCGGACGGCGCCGGAGGCGGAGACGGCGGACGCGGCGGAGTCCGCCGGGGCCGCCGAGGCCTGAGCGGACGCGCGAGAGGGGGGAGCGGCCCGGCCGCTCCCCCCTCTCACATGCGCGCGTACGGTGTGGCTGCACGCTCACGCCGTCGCGGCGTTCACACCGTCACGCGGCGGCGGAGGTGTCCGCCCCGGCGCCGCCCCGGCGGCGCACGACGTACATCGCCCCGGCGCCCAGCGCCACGGCCGCGGCACCCGCGAGACCGAACATCGGCAGCACGGAGGAGGAACCGGTCTCGGCGAGCTGGCCGGCGGTGTCGACCTTGGTGACCTTGTCCGAGCTGACCGGCTTCGTGCCACCGGTCTGCGGCTCGGGCTTGGACTCGCCGGGCTTCGGAGCGGACGCGCCCTTCCCCAGGACCTTGAAGAAGTAGGCCCAGCCGTTGTCGTCGTCGGAGATCCAGCAGCCGCGCTCGTCGGAGTACTCGCCGGCGCCGATGGCGATGCCCAGGGAGCTGGGCACACCGCCGTCGATCCTCATGCGCAGCTTGAGGGTGCGCGTCTCCCCGGCGTTCAGCGTGACCGGCTCGAAGTAACCGCCCGCGCCGAGCTCGTCGGCGACGACCTGCCAGGTGCCGGTCTCGGCCTTGTGGACCTCGAGGGTGAAGCCGGCGGAGTAGTCGTTGTCCTCGTCACCGGAGAAGACGGTGATGTACGGTGCGACGTCCTTGATGGCGCCCTTGCCGCCGTTGTGCATCCGGAACTCGAAGTTCTTCCAGCCGGTGCCCGCCACGACGGTGTCGGGGAGACCGACCAGGGAGGTCTTGAGGTCCTCGCTGATGTCGTAGATCTCCTCGCCGTCCTCGCCGACGGCGCACTGGAAGGGGGCTTCCTCCTCCTCTTCCCCCTCCTTGCCCTCGTCGTCGCCGGGGGCGTCGGAGTCCTTGTCCTCGTCGTCCTCGTCGTTCTCGTCCCCGTCACCCGGGGTGTCGGGGTTCTGGTCCCCGTCGCCCGGGGCGTCGGATTCCCCGTCCTGGCCGTCGCCCGGGGCGTCGGTCTCGTCGTCGCCCGTGGCCGGGGGCTCGGTCCCGTCTTCCTCGGTCCCGTCTTCCTCGGTCTCGTCGCCGTCGCCCGCGGCCGGGGGTTCGGTGTCGTCGCCCTCGGTCCTGTCGTCCGCGGCGGGCGGCTCGGTCCCGTCGCCCTCGGTCTTCTCCGGGGCGGGGTTCTCCGTGTTCTCCACGGAGGTGGTCTCGTGGTCGTCGGCGTACGCGGCGGGCGCAGCGAGCAGCGCGACGGGGGCGATGACGGCCGTGGCGGCGGCGGCCGCAAGAGCACGGCGAAGCTTCATGGGTACCTCATCTGTTTTGAGGCGAAAGGGAAGGTGAAGGGAGCCTTCGCGCAGTCGGCGCGTCGGGCTGGCAGCAGAGTACGGGCGGAGCGGGAGCTTCCGCGGATGTGTTCTCGAGCCCGTGACCGGCGCCGCGTCCGGACCGGCGCCGCATAGGGGGCGGAAGCGGGCAGTTGCCCACTCTCACCCAGGTTTCGGTGTGTCGTATGTCACGCCGGGGTGTGTTGCCCGTGTGGCGAATCCGTGACGGAAGGCCGCGCAACCCTTCGGGTCTCTCGTTCGTCCGGACCGTTTCCACAGGTGGACGCGGTAAAGCCGGTGAGGCGGCGAAGGCGGAACCGCGGAGCGGTCGGTCCCCGGCGTCCCGGGGACCGACCGCTGGGTCGTGACCGGACCGCTGTCCCCTGCCGTCCGGCCACTGCACCGGAGCGAGGTCCCACGACGCCCGGTCCTCACCTCCCGGGGGAGGACGGCGTCTCATCGCTCCGATGCGCTCCCCACGCCTCCGGGCGCCCGGCCGGCTCTGGGGTCGTCAGGTCCAACGACGGTGCCCCGCCGTGGTAATGCGCCGTACGGGTGGTCGTTTCCCGGTGAGGTGCGCAGCGGGTGCGGGGAGCGGGGGTGTCCGGCGGGGCACGGATGGGCCCGGTGGGCTCAGACGCGTCCGCGGCACAGCTCCAGCAGGGTCATGGCCAGCGAGGTGCCCGGCCGGCCCAGCCGCTCGCGGTAGCGGGTGAGGATCTCCATCTCGCGCGAGAGGTTCACCCGGCGCCCGCCCGCGCCGATCCGGGCCCGCTGGACGCGGGCGGAGACCTCCATGCGCTCTCGCACCAGATCGATGATCCGGCGGTCCAGTTCGTCGATCCGCTCGCGGTCCTGTGCGATCCGCTCGTCGGCTGCGGCTGCGGTACCGGCTTCGGTCGGGGCAGGGGTGGGGGTGGTGGTGGCCATGGCCGTACGTCCCTCCTGGGGTCGTCGCGCCCGGTGCCGTTCGCGTCCCGGGGACACGGCAGGCGCCCCGGGCCTTGACCGGCCCGGGGCGCCTGGGGAATTCGCTCGTCAGTCGTTCACGCGGCGTGCGGCATCCCGTGGCAGCCGGCCGGGCCGGTGCCATAGGTAAACCAGAAGGTCCGCGCGAACATGCGGTCCAGTATGCACCCGGAGGCGGAGCGGGGCGGGCGGAGGGCCGGATGGTGAGACGGCCGGTCGGGTGCGCACCCCCGGTAGACTGGGCTTTCCCAGCCCAGATCCACGCCGAAAGGCAGCCAGCCCCGTGGCATCAGAGCCCACCGCGCCCGACGTCCCGGACACCGTCCTCGTCGTCGACTTCGGCGCGCAGTACGCCCAGCTCATCGCCCGCCGCGTCCGCGAGGCCCGGGTCTACAGCGAGGTCGTCCCCTCCACCACGCCGGTGGCGGAGATGCTCGCCAGGAACCCGAAGGCGATCATCCTCTCCGGCGGCCCCTCGTCCGTGTACGCCGAGGACGCGCCCGGCATCGACCGCGCGCTGTTCGAGGCCGGGGTGCCCGTCTTCGGCATGTGCTACGGCTTCCAGCTGATGGCCCAGACGCTGGGCGGCACCGTCGACAACACCGGCCGCCGCGAGTACGGCGGCACGGCCCTGACCGTCACCCGCCCCGGCTCCACCCTCTTCGAGGGCACCCCCGCCGAGCAGTCGGTGTGGATGTCGCACGGCGACGCCTGCTCCGCCGCTCCCGAGGGCTTCACCGTCACCGCCTCCACCGACGGCGTCCCCGTCGCCGCCTTCGAGGACGACGAGCGCAGGCTGTACGGCGTGCAGTACCACCCCGAGGTGATGCACTCCACGCACGGCCAGCAGGTGCTGGAGCACTTCCTCTACCGGGGCGCGGGCCTGAAGCCGACCTGGACGGCCGCGAACGTCGTCGAGGAGCAGGTCGCGGCCATCCGCGCCCAGGTCGGCACCAAGCGCGCCATCTGCGGCCTGTCCGGCGGCGTGGACTCCGCGGTGGCCGCCGCCCTGGTCAACAAGGCCATCGGTGAGCGTCTGACCTGCGTGTACGTGGACCACGGGCTGATGCGCAAGGGCGAATCCGAGCAGGTCGAGAAGGACTTCGTGGCCGCCACCGGCGTCCAGCTCAAGGTGGTGGACGCCGAGAAGCGCTTCCTGGACGCGCTGGCCGGAGTCTCCGACCCGGAGGAGAAGCGCAAGATCATCGGCCGGGAGTTCATCCGCGTCTTCGAGCAGGCCGCGAGCGAGATCGTCGCCGAGGCCGGCTCCGGCGAGGAGGCCGTGGAGTTCCTGGTGCAGGGCACCCTCTACCCGGACGTGGTGGAGTCCGGCGGCGGCACCGGCACCGCCAACATCAAGTCCCACCACAACGTCGGCGGACTGCCCGAGGACCTCCAGTTCCAGCTGGTGGAGCCGCTGCGCAAGCTGTTCAAGGACGAGGTCCGGATGGTCGGCCAGGAGCTGGGCCTGCCCGAGGAGATCGTCCACCGCCAGCCGTTCCCCGGCCCGGGCCTGGGCATCCGCATCGTCGGCGAGGTCACCAAGGAGCGCCTGGACCTGCTGCGCGAGGCCGACGCCATCGCCCGCGAGGAGCTGACGGCGGCCGGGCTGGACCGCGACATCTGGCAGTGCCCGGTGGTGCTGCTCGCCGACGTCCGCTCCGTCGGCGTCCAGGGCGACGGACGCACCTACGGACACCCGATCGTGCTGCGCCCGGTCTCCTCGGAGGACGCGATGACGGCCGACTGGACGCGCCTGCCGTACGAGACGCTGGCCCGCATCTCGACCCGCATCACCAACGAGGTCGCCGAGGTCAACCGAGTGGTGCTGGACGTCACCAGCAAGCCGCCGGGGACCATCGAGTGGGAGTGACGCCCCCCGCGCCCTCCTGAACGTCCCTGAACGTCAACGTCCGCGCCGCCGCTCACCCTTTCGAGCGGCGGCGCGGGCGTTTTCGGGTCGATACGCTGGGGTGAGGCCGAGAATCCCGTGCATGGGAGGAACCATGACCGCCGAGCCGCTGCCCACCTCTTCGTGGCCCGTGCCGCCGCCGGACGGCTACACCGCGGACGATCTCGACCGCATCCCGGACCTCCCGCCCCACACGGAGTTGATCGACGGGAGCCTGGTCTTCGTGAGCCCGCAGAAGTACTTCCACTCGCTGGCGATGTTCCTGCTGGAGAGGGGACTCCACGAGACCGTTCCCGGCGAGCTGCGGGTGTGCCGGGAGATGGCCGTCGTACTGGGCAGGCGCAACCGCGTCGAACCGGACCTCTCGGTGCTGAGGGCGGAAGGCGTCACCGAGGAGGCCGAGGAGACCGGCTTCCGGGCCGAGGACGTCGTACTCGCCGCGGAGGTCGTCTCGCCGGACTCGGAGGAGCGGGACCGCAAGCGCAAGCCGCAGCTCTACGCGGAGGCGGGCATCCCGCACTTCTGGCGGATCGAGAAGGGGACGGGACGCCGCCCGGTCGTCTACGTCTTCGAGCTGGAGCCCGCGACGCGCGGCTATGTGCCCACCGGCATCCACCACGACCGGCTGAAGCTCACCGTCCCCTTCGACATCGACATCGACCTCACCGCGATCGACCGGCTGTAGACCGGTCGGCCGCGGACCGGCCGGTCATCCGATCCTGGTCATCACCGAGTCGTAGCCACCGCCGCCGGGGTAGACCCAGGCGCCGGTCAGGACGTCGCCCGAGGCGTCGAAGGTGCCCCGGAAGTACGCGGGGGAGCCCTTCTCGCCCGCCCAGATGGTCAGGGTGTCCCCGTCGAGCTCGTAGACGTAGTCGAAGGTGTTGCCCCGGCCGTCGTAGAAGCGGGAGCGGATGTCCTCGCCCGGCTCCTCCGCGCCGAAGGGTTTCTCCCGGCCGATCACCTCCAGTCCGGTGACGCGCTGCCCGTACTGCTCCAGCTCGACCTCCTGGAGGAGGAAGAAGCCGCCCTCCATCCACCGGTAGACGACGGTGCCCTCCGCGCCGCCGGTCACCCGCCAGGAGCCGGTCAGCCGGTCCAGCGCCCTGATCCGCTCGTCGGGCCGGGGGGCCGGGGCGCCGCCGGTGCTCTCCGTGTGCTCGGCGTTCTCCGTCATGCTCGTTCCTTTCCACCGTTGTGCCATGGAGTGTCCGCGTCTCCGTGACGCCGCCCGTATGACTGGACGGGCGGGGAAAAGTAATCGGCCGACCGGAGCGCTGCGTGTGCGTCGCGCTGCGGGTTCCGCCCCCAAAGCTGGTGCGCGAGCCCCCGTCAATTCCGGTGCTACTACTCACCCCTTCGAGCGGCGGCACGGGGGTTTGCGGCAAGTCGTACCGGAGGGGTGATCACCATGGCGGCATGGACGATGTGGCGACCGCAAACGGAGTCGACGACGAGCCGTTCCCCGAGTGGCTGCGGCCCCCGCACCGGGGCTTCACCGTCGACGACCTCTTCCGCCTGACCGACCTCCCGTCCCACACCCAGCTCGTCGACGGCGCCCTGGTCTTCCGTGCCCGGCAGAGCGCGTACCACTCGCTGGCCAACTCCCTGCTGGTGGAGGGGTTGCGCCGTACCTGCCCGGCACATCTGCGGGTGCGGCGGGAGATGATCGTGGTGCTCGGCCCCGGGCAGGCGCCCGAGCCGGACGTGTCCGTGCTCCGCGCCGAGGCCGTGCGCGGGCTGGAGGCCAACCGCTACGAAGCCCGGGACGTGGTGCTGGTCGTGGAGACCGTCGCCCCCGACTCGGCGATCCGCGACCGCGAACGCAAACCCCAGCTCTACGCGCGGGCGGGCATCCCGCACTTCTGGCTGGTGGAGGAGGGTACGGGCCGCCGCCCGGTGGTCCACGTCCACCGGCTCGACCCGGGAGCGGGGGCGTACGTCCTCACCGGCGTCCACGAGGGGCGGCTGACGCTCACCGAGCCGTTCGGCATCGACATCGACCTCACCGCGATCGACCGGATGTGATCCGGGCACGGCCCGCCCGTGATTCGCCTTCGGGGTCGTTGTCAGTGGTGGCCCCTAACTTCTCCCCTGACACGGAATCAGCCCGAGCGGATCCGAAGGGAACAGCCATGCGCAGGTTCAAGCTCCAGGTCCAGGTCAGCGTCGACGGCTACATGGCCGGACCGAACGGCGAGATGGACTGGATGACGTTCCCCTGGACCGACGACATCGGCGCCTACATCGACGCGCTCACCAAGCCGGTCGACCACATCGTGCTGGGCCGCCGCCTCGCCGAGGGGTTCATCCCGACCTGGGCGGCCGGCCCCGAGGGCGAGACCGAGGAGTCCATCGCCTGGATGAACAACACGCCCAAGACCGTGATCTCCGACTCCCTGACCGAGTCCCCCTGGGAGAACGTCGCGGTCGCCGGCGGCGACCTCACCGAGACCGTCGACCGGCTGAAGGAGCGGCCGGGCGGGGACATCATCACCTACGGGGGCGGCACCCTCGTGCGGAACCTGATCGCCCGGGACCTGCTCGACGAACTCCACCTGTTCGTCAACCCCGTCGCGCTCGGCACCGGGACGCCCGTCTTCCCCGACACCGGCTCCCACCACCGGCTCAGCCTCGTCACCGTCCGGCCGTTCGACTGCGGGATCACCGCGCTGCACTACGAGCCGAAGCGGTCCTGATCGGCGCGGACGTCCACCACGCGCCGCGCGGGACGGGGGTCCGCGCGGCGCACGGTCGCCGGGCCGGGCCGCGGAGCCCGCGGGGAGTCCGCCTCCCGGTTACGACCACGCACCGGCCGCGGCGGCCCGGGAGGCGTAGGCGCCGAAGTCGACCGGCTCGCGTCCGAGCACCCGCTGCACCCCGTCGCCGGGCTCGGCGAGGTGCCCGGCGCGCATCGCGGCGAACATCGCGTCGAGTTCCTCGACGGCTTCCTCCGGCACACCCTCGGCCAGGAGCTCGGCCCGGTACTCCCGCGGTGTGAGCTCCTCGTAGCGGATGGCCCGGCCCGCGGCCGCGGCGATCGTCTCCACGGCCGCGCCGAAGGTGAGAGCACGGGGGCCCGAGAGGTCGTACACCCGGCCGTGGTGGCCGTCCGAGGTCAGCAGCACCGCGGCGACGTCCTGGGCGTCGACGAACGGTTCCGGCACGGAGCCGATCGGCAGGGCCAGCCGGCCGGCCCGCAGCGGGGCGTGCCACAAGTCCTCGTCGAAGTTCTGGCTGAAGTTGTTCGGCCGGATGACCGTCCACTCCGCGCCGGAGTCGCGCACGGCCCGCTCGGCGGCGGCCATGCCCTGGAAGAGACCCGCGGGGATCCGGTCGATTCCGCGTCCGGATAGCGCCACGAAACGGCGGACACCCGCCTCGACCGCCTGCTCGACGAAGGGCCGGACCGGTGCCGGGTCTCCGGGAGCCACCAGATACACGGCCGCCGCCCCGCCCAGGGCGGTGGCCCATGTCTCCCGGTCGAACCAGTCGAACCGCACCTCACCGGAGCGGGACGCCGCCCGCACGGGGTGGCCCGCCACCCGCAGCGTGCTCACCAGGCGGCGCCCGGTCTTGCCCGTCGCCCCCAGAACCAGGATCACATCCGTGTGTGTCGTCATGACCGCCAGTCAACCGGCACGGTACGGGGCGGGACATGGCCCGTCGTACGCGAACCATGTCCGATCGTCCGGGGCGCTACGGTGACACGCATGGACCCGTTCGACGATCTGTTGCGAGGCATCCGCGCGAACGGCGCCGACTTCAGGCGGACGAAGATGTCGCCACCGTGGGCACTGCGGTTCACCGACGGGGCTTCTCTGACACTGTGCGCGCCGTTGCGGGGCGAGGTGTGGGTCTCCGGCCCCGGGGCGGAGGCGGGCGGGGACGGCGGGGAGCCGCAGCGGGTGCGGGCCGGTGACGCCGCGATCGTGCGCGGTCCGGAACCTTTCGTCCTCACCGGCCGGTCCGCACCGCCCGGTCCGGCGGCGGCCACGGAGCCGCCCGGCCGCACGGTGCTGGTGACCGGCACGTACCGTGCGCCGGGCAGGACCGCGCAGCGGCTGCTCGGAGTGCTGCCGCCGGTGCTGGTGGTGCCCGGCGGCCAGGAGTGCCTGACGCTCCTGAAAGCCCTGGAGGCGCAGGTCACAGCCGCCTGCCCGCCGGACCGGCGGGTCGTGCAGGACCGGCTGCTGGACTGGCTGCTGGTGTGCACGCTGAGAGGCTGGCTCGACCGGCCGGAGGCCGTGCCCGACGGCTGGTTCCGCGCGCTGGGCGACGAGGTCGCCGGCCCGGCACTCCGGGCGATGCACGCCGCACCGGACCGGCCCTGGACACTGGCTGCCCTCGCCGCCGAGGCGGGGGTGTCGCGCACGACGCTGGCCGGCCGGTTCACCAGGCTGGTGGGCGAGCCGCCGCTGACCTACCTGACGGAGTGGCGGATGTCCCTGGCCGCCGACCTGCTGACCGCGGAACCCACCACGACGGTCGCCGCGGTGGCGCGCCGGGTCGGCTACGCGGACGCGTTCGGCTTCAGCGCGGCCTTCAAACGGTTCCACGGTGTGAGCCCCAGCCGGTACCGCGAGGCCTGCCGCCCGGGCCCCGGCCTCGTCGGAACCGAGTGCTCACCGGCGTAGACGCGACGGTGGTGCCGCGCCGAGGCGGGGTTCCGGGCCGGCCGGCGGCACCGGAAGGCCTCACACCAGGCGGCGGGCCGTGGCCCAGCGGGTGAGTTCGTGGCGGTTGGAGAGCTGGAGCTTGCGCAGCACCGCCGAGACATGGCTCTCGACGGTCTTGACCGAGATGAACAGCTGCTTGGCGATCTCCTTGTAGGCGTAGCCGCGCGCGATCAGGCGCAGCACCTCGCGTTCGCGCTGGGTGAGGCGGTCCAGGTCCTCGTCCACCGGCGGGGCGTCGGTGGAGGCGAAGGCGTCCAGGACGAAGCCCGCCAGGCGCGGCGAGAACACCGCGTCGCCCTCGGCGACCCGGAAGACCGCCCTGACCAGGTCCGCACCGGTGATCGTCTTGGTGACGTAACCGCGTGCGCCGCCGCGGATGACGCCGATGACGTCCTCGGCCGCGTCCGAGACCGACAGGGCCAGGAAGCGCACCGGGCGCTCGGGGTCGGCCATCAGCGTGGCGCTGCGGCGCAGCACCTCCACCCCGCCGCCGCCGGGCAGGTGGACGTCGAGCAGGACGACGTCGGGGCGGGTCGCGGTGATGACGGTGACCGCCTGGTCCACGTCGGCGGCCTCGCCGACGACCTCGACCCCGGTCTCGGCGGTGTTCCCGATCTCCGCCTGGACGCCCGTGCGGAACATCCGGTGGTCGTCCACCAGGACCACCCGCGCCCGGCGCTGCTCCCGGTGCTGCTCCTCGTTCATGCTTCCGCCCTCATGTGTCCGCCCTCTCCATCTCCAGCTCCACCACCGTGCCGCCCTCGGGGGCGGAACGCAGCACCGCCGTGCCGCCGTTGCGCCGCATCCGGCCGATGATCGACTCCCGCACGCCCATCCGGTCCGGCGGCACCGACTCCAGGTCGAAGCCGGGGCCGTGGTCGCGCACGGAGACGAAGACCGTACGCCCCTCGACTTCGGCGAAGACCTGCACCGGGCCGCCCTCGCCACCGTACTTGGCGGCGTTGACCATCGCCTCCCTGGCGGCCTGGAGCTGTGCGCCCAGCCTCTCGTCCAGCGGGCAGTCGCCGACGCAGACCACCTCCACCGGCACCCCGTGGTGGTCCTCCACCTCGGCGGCCGCCGCCCGCACCGCGTCGGCCAGGGTGTCCGGCTCCTCCTCCTCGTCCCTGCCCGTGCCGCTCGGCTTGTAGAGCCAGGCCCGCAGCTCGCGCTCCTGGGCGCGGGCGAGACGGGCCACCTCGCGGGGGTTGTCCGCGTTGCGCTGGATCAGGGTGAGGGTGTGCAGGACCGAGTCGTGGACGTGGGCGGCGACCTCGGCCCGCTCCTGTGCCCGGATGCGCATCAGCCGCTCCTCGGACAGATCCTGCGTGAGGCGGACCAGATACGGGCCGGCCAGCAGCGCCGTACCGACCAGCAGTGCCAGCGACGCCTGGAGCACCGTGCCCAGGTGCGGGCCCAGGCCCCGGGTGACGGCGAAGCCGGTGATGCCCACGCCGACCAGGAGGGCGCCCGCAGCGCTGCGGGCGATGGGCAGCAGCCGCCTGCGGCGGCTGACCTCCGCCCAGTGGGCCCGCCGGGAGTTGTCCGCCTGCCGCCAGACGACGGCCACGCCGACCCCGGCCAGCAGCAGCGGCCAGACGTAGGCGTTCGCCTCGCCGAACTGGAGGTTGGATCCCAGGGCTCCCAGTGCCACGACCAGGACCAGCACCGCCAGGAGCTGGCCCTTGCCGGGCCTGCGGACATGCCGCGGACCGTCCGCCTGCCTCGGCGCGGCCTCGACGCCGCCCGCGCCCAGCGGCACGAAGAACCAGAAGGCGGCGTACAGCAGGACGCCCAGCCCGTTGGTCATGAACAGCACGAGGAAGACGATCCGCACCCAGGAGACCGGTACGCCCAGGTGCCCGGCCAGCCCGCGTGCGACACCGCCGAGCAGCCTTCCCTCGGAGCTGCGGTAGAGCCTGCGCAGGGGTGGGGACTCGGCGGCGGGCGGCGGGGCGGTGGTGGTCACGGCACGATCGTCACACGGACGGGTGGCGCGGGGCATCAGGGTCGGTCCCTGATCCGGCCCGGAGAACTCAGGGTCGCCTCCGGGACGCCCCCTGATGTCCCCGGGGCGGGCGGCACGCCACCATGGTCCCCATGAAAGACGCCCAGCCGCCCTCCGGCGAGCCCCGGCCGGACGCGCCGGAAGCCCCGGGAACCCCTCGGGCCCCGGAAACCGCGCGGCTCACCCGCAGCCGCCGGCACAAGGTCGTCGCCGGGGTGTGCGGCGGCCTGGGCCGCCACCACGACCTCGACCCGGTGATCTTCCGTGTGCCGCTGGCCGTGCTGTCGGTCGTCGGCGGGCTCGGCCTGCTCTTCTACGGCTTCGCCTGGCTGCTCGTCCCGCTGGAGGGCGAGGACGAGAACGAGGGTCGGCGGCTGCTGTCGGGCCGGGTGGAGGGCACGACGCTGAGCGCGGTGCTGTGCGCGCTCGTCGGCAGCGGGCTGTTCCTGAACTCGCTGGGCGGCGGTGACGGCGGTACGCAGACGTTCTCCGTGCTGCTGGCCGGGGCCGTCGCCGGGGCGGCCTACTGGTCCCGGCACCGACGCCGCACCGCCACCGCGGAGGAACAGGGGAGCCCGGCGGACCCGATGACGGCGCACGCCGTCGCCGACGCGCCCCCCGAGGCCCAGGCCCCGCCCGCGCCGGCCGGGCCGTCGTGGTGGCGCGAGCCGCTGACGAAGGACGGGCCGCCGCAGACGCCGGCGGACACCGGGTACCTGTGGGGGCCGGAGGACGAGCCGTCCGTCGGCCCGTACGCGGGAGCGTCCCCGTACGCGAGCGCGCCCCCGTACGGGAAGGAGGCGCCGTACGGGAAGGAGGCGCCGTACGGGAAGGAGGCGCCGTACGGGAAGGAGGCGCCGTACGGGAAGGAGACGCCGGGCGGGGACGGGACCGGCCCCGGCCGGCCCGGCGCGCCGCGCGGGCGCCGGTCCATCGGCGGCCCGCTCTTCCTGCTGGCCCTGGCCGCAGCGGTGATCGGCGCCGGCGCCGTCTGGCACACGCAGCCGCTGGGCGTCGCGCTCTCCGTCGGCCTCGGTTCGGCGCTGGGCGTCTTC
Organism: Streptomyces sp. ICN903; assembly: GCF_022015835.1. Lineage (NCBI taxonomy): Bacteria > Bacillati > Actinomycetota > Actinomycetes > Kitasatosporales > Streptomycetaceae > Streptomyces > Streptomyces sp. ICN903. Next base: position 13,869 of record NZ_JAKMAY010000143.1, read on the forward strand.
GCCCTGGGCGCGCTGGTCACCGTCTTCTACGGGCGGATCGGCGGGGGGACGTTCTTCGCGATCATGTGCACCGGTCTGCTGCTGGCGGGCTCGATGCTGCTGCCGAGGGACATCACCACCGACTGGGCCGACCGGGCGTGGAGCCCGGCGAGCGCGGCGGCGGTCGAGGAGCGGTACGAACTGGGCACCGGCTCGGCCCTGCTCGATCTCTCGGGAGCGAGTCCGGGCGAGGGCCGGACGCTGAGCACGGTGCTCGACCTGGGCGCGGGCGAGGCGCGGATCACCGTCCCCCACGACGTCGAGGTGAAGCTGACCGTCGACGTGGGCGTCGGCGGCTACCGGCTCGCCGGACCGCCCGGGGACGGCGGCTGGGGGACCGCGCAGGGAGGCGGCATCGGGATCGCCGAGCGGCGCACACTGCCCCCGGCCGAGGACGGCGGTCCGGGAGGCACGCTGCGGCTGACCGTCCGCGTCGGGGTGGGCGAGGCCGTGATCGTGCAGCACCTGCCGGACGGGGTGGCGG
>NZ_JAKMAY010000144.1:0-14356 GCF_022015835.1 Streptomyces sp. ICN903
CCCCGCGGCCCGTCCCCGGCGTGCCGCCAGGCCCTCCCGGCCTGACACGCGGCCCGCGTTCCCGGCGCGCACGGCCGCGCCCCGGGCCCTCGCGAGGGCCCGTGGGAGCCGCCGGTACGCTGGAGGTCCGGTATCCAAGGAGGCTGATCCGGCATGGAGTACATCGCCGCACTCACCCCGTCCGTGGTGATGGCCGTGGCCTTCACCGCCCTCATCGTGACGATCGTCAAGAGCCAGGGCGGTGCCAACAAGTCCAAGGAGGACGCCGCGGTGGACAGGGCCCTGGCGCAGGCCGAGGCCGCGCGCGCCGCGTCGCCGGCGGACGGCGCGCCCAGGAGCTAGTGCCGCCGGGCGGCGGATGCCGCGACGGCGTGGGAGCGCACACCGGGGAGGTGAACCTCCCCGGTGTGCGCTCCTCTTTGTTTACCGTCCGGCCAAAACAAAGTGCTCAATGCCGTTCAAATGCGGCTATCGTTCTTGGTGTGCCTCGGCCACTGGGAGAGCTGGAAGACGCGGTGATGACGCGGGTATGGCAGTGGAACCGCCCGGTCACGGTGAGAGAAGTGCTCGACGACCTACGCCGTGAACGGCCGATCGCCTACACCACGGTCATGACCGTAATGGACAACCTGCGGGAGAAGGGATGGCTGCGGCGGGAGCGCGAGGGGCGGGCCTATCGATATGAAGCCGTCTCCACCCGGGCCGCCTACTCCGCGGCACTCATGAACGAAGCCTGGGCGGCGAGCGACAACCCCGCGGCGGCACTGGTGGCCTTCTTCGGGATGATGTCGCCGGAACAGACCGAAGCACTGCGGGACGCCTTGCGTGTCGCGCATCTCGACGACACGCGCCCCGGCGCCCCCGCCGAGGGGCGGGGTTCTCCGGAACGATAGCGTCCCCGGCATGCCAGAAGCCGTAAGCCGCGTAAGCCCCGCGAACCCCGTAAGCGAGGTCACCGTCCGCAGGGCGAGAACCAGTGATGTGCGCACCGTGCGCCGTCTCATCGACGCCTACGCGCGCGACCGCATCCTCCTCGACAAAGCCACGGTGACGCTTTACGAGGACATCCAGGAGTTCTGGGTCGCCGAACGCGACCACGACGGCGAGGTCGTCGCCTGCGGGGCCCTCCACGTGATGTGGGAGGACCTGGCCGAGGTCCGCACGCTCGCGGTCGACCCCGCGCTCAGGGGCACGGGAGTGGGGCACCTGGTGCTGGAGAAGTTGCTGCAGACCGCGCGCTGGCTGGGAGTCCGGCGCATTTTCTGCCTCACCTTCGAAGTGGACTTCTTCGCCCGGCACGGCTTCACCGAGATCGGCGAGACGCCGGTGGACGGGGATGTCTACAGCGAGCTGCTGCGTTCCTATGACGAAGGTGTAGCCGAGTTCCTGGGGCTCGAACGAGTGAAACCCAACACCCTGGGCAACACGCGCATGCTGCTGCACCTATGAGGCACTCGCTTCGTGCGCCCTATGTCCGAAAGGTCCCTCCAATCCGGCCGGACCGGCTCGGCAATGTTCCCGGAGGGTTTGTGTTTTCCCGGGAAAAGCGGTTTGCTTTCACCGTCAGTATCAGTAATCGGTTTTCGGTGGCTGACCACACACGACGAATGGGAGTAACCGGTGGCGCAGAAGGTTCAGGTCCTTCTTGTCGACGACATCGACGGCGGTGAGGCCGACGAGACCGTGACGTTCGCTCTCGACGGCAAGACCTACGAGATCGACCTCACCACCGCCAACGCGGACAAGCTCCGCGGTCTGCTGGAGCCTTACGTCAAGAACGGCCGTCGCACCGGTGGCCGTTCGGCCCGCGGCAAGTCCCGTCCGTCCGCCGGCGGCGGCGGAAGCCAGGACACCGCGAAGATCCGCGCCTGGGCGAAGGAGAACGGCTACGAGGTCAACGACCGCGGCCGTGTCCCCGCCAACATCCGCGAGGCCTACGAGAAGGCGAACGCCTGAGTCGCGCGGGAGAGCCGCGCGCGGCGGTGCTCCGTCGCCGCCGCGCCAACCGGACCGGCGGGAGGCCCTTACGCCCCGTCCGGGAGGCCGCAGCCGTGCCCGCGGCCTCCCGGGGACGTGTGCGGCCGGGACGGCCGGGCCCGTCCCGCTCCGGGCGGTGCCGGCCCGCGCCCCGCCGTGCCCGCCGAGTCATGCCGCCGCGCCGCGCCCTCCGGGCGGCCGCCGGGCGCCTTCCGGAGGCACCCGTGCGCGTCGTGTGCGTCACACGCGCCGCACGCGGCACGATCACCGGCCCGCGCCCGGCCCGCGCACCGGCCCGCCACACAGGTCACCCGAAGTGGTGATCCGCTACTCCCCGTGCCCGGCCGGCGGACGGGGAAGGTGTGCCGCGCCACGCAAGAGTGTTCGCCAGTAGCGGATGCACCCACCCTGCCCGGCATGGACTGTCAGTGTCCCGGGGTAGGAAGTCGGTGAAGAAATCCCACGTGGAACGGGGGTGCGGCACCGGCGATGGAGCGGTGGACGGACGTGGCGGCCCAGGGGCGTTCGCCGTCGGCGTAGTGGAAGCGGGCGGATATGTCTGGCCTGCGGGAACATCGTCTCGCACCATCGGGTTGGAACTGTTGTCGGCTGTTCGGGACGGGGGCGAGAGGTAACGGGCTCTCCTCCCCCGCCAGCGCGGGAGCGATCCGGACGGGTGTCGGCAGTTGGAATGAGCGGTCCCCGCTTGCGGGACTAAGCTGCGGAAGGACAGGGAGGGGACCGACCCCTTACTGCCTGACCGCTCTGAGGAGCGATTAACGATGTTCGAGAGGTTCACCGACCGCGCGCGGCGGGTTGTCGTCCTGGCTCAGGAAGAAGCCCGGATGCTCAACCACAACTACATCGGCACCGAGCACATCCTCCTGGGCCTGATCCACGAGGGTGAGGGTGTCGCCGCTAAGGCACTGGAGAGCCTCGGGATTTCGCTCGAGGCGGTCCGCCAGCAGGTGGAGGAGATCATCGGCCAGGGCCAGCAGGCCCCGTCCGGCCACATCCCCTTCACCCCCCGTGCCAAGAAGGTCCTGGAGCTGTCGCTCCGCGAGGCCCTTCAGCTCGGCCACAACTACATCGGCACCGAGCACATCCTGCTCGGCCTGATCCGCGAGGGCGAGGGCGTCGCCGCCCAGGTCCTCGTCAAGCTCGGCGCCGACCTCAACCGGGTGCGGCAGCAGGTCATCCAGCTGCTCTCCGGCTACTCCGGGGGCAAGGAGGCGGCCACCGCGGGCGGCCCCGCCGAGGGCACTCCCTCGACCTCCCTGGTGCTGGACCAGTTCGGCCGCAACCTCACCCAGGCGGCCCGCGAGTCCAAGCTCGACCCGGTCATCGGGCGCGAGAAGGAGATCGAGCGGGTCATGCAGGTGCTGTCCCGCCGCACCAAGAACAACCCGGTCCTCATCGGCGAGCCCGGCGTCGGCAAGACGGCGGTCGTCGAGGGCCTGGCCCAGGCCATCGTCAAGGGCGAGGTGCCCGAGACGCTCAAGGACAAGCACCTGTACACGCTGGACCTGGGCGCCCTGGTCGCCGGGTCCCGCTACCGCGGTGACTTCGAGGAGCGCCTGAAGAAGGTCCTCAAGGAGATCCGCACCCGCGGCGACATCATCCTGTTCATCGACGAGCTCCACACCCTGGTGGGTGCGGGCGCCGCCGAGGGCGCGATCGACGCCGCCAGCATCCTCAAGCCGATGCTGGCCCGCGGGGAGCTCCAGACCATCGGCGCGACGACGCTGGACGAGTACCGCAAGCACCTGGAGAAGGACGCGGCCCTGGAGCGCCGCTTCCAGCCCATCCAGGTCGCCGAGCCGTCGCTGCCGCACACCATCGAGATCCTCAAGGGTCTGCGCGACCGCTACGAGGCGCACCACCGGGTGTCCATCACGGACGCCGCCCTGGTGGCCGCCGCGCAGCTCGCCGACCGCTACATCTCGGACCGCTTCCTGCCGGACAAGGCGATCGACCTGATCGACGAGGCCGGCTCCAGGATGCGCATCCGCCGGATGACCGCACCGCCGGACCTGCGCGAGTTCGACGAGAAGATCGCGAACGTGCGCCGGGAGAAGGAGTCCGCGATCGACTCGCAGGACTTCGAGAAGGCGGCCTCCCTCCGCGACACCGAGAAGCAGCTCCTGGCCGCCAAGGCCAAGCGGGAGAAGGAGTGGAAGGCCGGCGACATGGACGTCGTCGCCGAGGTGGACGAGGAGCTGATCGCCGAGGTCCTGGCCACGGCCACGGGCATCCCGGTCTTCAAGCTCACCGAGGAGGAGTCCTCGCGCCTGCTGCGCATGGAGGACGAGCTGCACAAGCGCGTCATCGGGCAGGAGGACGCCATCAAGGCGCTCTCCCAGGCCATCCGCCGCACCAGGGCGGGCCTGAAGGACCCCAAGCGCCCCGGTGGCTCGTTCATCTTCGCCGGCCCGTCCGGCGTCGGTAAGACCGAGCTGTCCAAGACGCTGGCGGAGTTCCTCTTCGGCGACGAGGACGCCCTGATCTCCCTCGACATGTCGGAGTTCAGCGAGAAGCACACCGTCTCGCGGCTCTTCGGCTCGCCCCCCGGTTACGTGGGGTACGAGGAGGGCGGCCAGCTCACCGAGAAGGTCCGCCGCAAGCCGTTCTCGGTCGTCCTGTTCGACGAGGTCGAGAAGGCCCACCCGGACATCTTCAACTCGCTGCTGCAGATCCTGGAGGACGGTCGCCTGACCGACTCCCAGGGCCGGGTCGTGGACTTCAAGAACACCGTCATCATCATGACGACCAACCTCGGCACCCGGGACATCTCCAAGGGCTTCAACCTGGGCTTCGCCGCCCAGGGCGACGTCAAGACCGGCTACGAGCGGATGAAGGCCAAGGTCAACGAGGAGCTCAAGCAGCACTTCCGGCCCGAGTTCCTCAACCGTGTCGACGACACCGTCGTCTTCCACCAGCTCACCGAGGAAGACATCATCCGGATCGTCGACCTGATGGTCGCCAAGGTGGACGAGCGGCTCAAGGACCGCGACATGGGCATCGAGCTCAGCGGTGACGCCAAGAAGCTGCTCGCCAAGAGGGGCTACGACCCCGTCCTGGGCGCCCGGCCGCTGCGCCGGACGATCCAGCGGGAGATCGAGGACGTGCTGTCGGAGAAGATCCTCTTCGGCGAGCTGCGCCCCGGTCACATCGTGGTCGTCGACACCGAGGGCGAGGGCGAGGCGAAGAAGTTCACCTTCCGCGGCGAGGAGAAGTCGGCCCTGCCGGACGCCCCTCCGGTGGAGTCGGCGGCGGGCGGCGGCCCGAACCTCTCCAAGGACGCCTGAGGCGCACGGCGCCACCGAGCCGGTCACACGGCAGTCACACGGGCGCGGCCCGGGATCGCACACACGGTCCCGGGCCGCGCCCGTGCGCGTGAGGGCGTCAGGATCACCGCACGCGGAGTCCGGCTCAGCGCGCGATGATCCGGATGCCCTCCGGTACTCCGCCGACCCGGGGCAGCCGCGGGTTCACCCGGATGGTGTGCAGCCGTGGAAAGGCGCTCAGCCATCCCATGTCCACCCCGAGGTCGTAGGCGAGCCACAGGTGCGTGAGCCGGTCGCGCACCGTGCCGTGCAGCAGCTCCTCCGGAGTGAAGCCGCCCGCGATCTGGATGCGGTCCCGGCCGCCCATGTCGCGCAGCGCCCGCAGCTCGGAGAGGTCGGAGACGGGGAAGTACAGCCCCTCCGGATCCAGCCGGGAGACGATCTCGCGGGCGTAGCGGGCGGTGTCGAAGTTGCGCCAGGCCCGTGCGAGCTCCGCCCGCACCCTCAGCGACGACCGGTCCCGCAGCCGCACCAGGTAGTCCACGGCCGCCTCGTCCCGCACCCGTGTCGCCGTGACGGCGAGCAGGTACGCCTTGTCGTCCGGAACGGTCGCCGGATCGGGCAGCAGTTCCAGCACGACGGGCCCGATCCACCCCAGGTTGCGGGCGCCCAGCGGATCGGTGGGGTTGACGATCTTCTCGGTGCGGTCGCGCACCAGTTTCCGCGTCTCCGGATCCAGCTCGGTGACGTGTTCCAGACAGGCCGCCGCCATCAGCCTGCGGTGCTTGGTCTCGGATGTCTTCAGGTGCCCGCAGGGGGCCAGCAGCCGTTCGATGAAGCGCGCGCACTCGTCGGGCCGGGCATGGGCGGCGGCCATCCGGACGATCTCCTCCCACCCGGCCTCGTGGGCGTGGTCCACCAGATCCTCGAACCGCCCCCGCGTCACGATCTCCTTTGCGCTCAGATAGTCCTGGAAGGTCCGGTGCACGAACTCCACCCGGCCGTCGTCCGACTCGCGCAGCAGCCCGGTGCGGTGCAGCAGATGGCCGAAGATCTTCTCCGCGTCCCCCTGGCTCCGGGCGGCCGGAATGGCGGGCAGATGGCGGTCGAGCACGGCGACGGCGGTCTCCCGGTCCAGGTCCGCGCGGTCCTCGGTCAGCATCCGGTGGGCGAGCTTCTGCAGCAGCCGCTCGCGCGGCGCGCGCTGCAGCTCGACGTCGTCGGCGTGCAGCACGTCGCGCTCCGGGTCGCGGCGCTGGAGCAGCATGTCCATGGCCGCGTCGTACAGCTCCTTGCGGCCCTGCGGGAGCGTCCCGGCCCGGTCCCTGTTCAGCGCGCAGATCAGACCGCACATCAACGGGTTGGTGGCCAGCCGGCGCAGCTCCCGGTAGACCCGCACCGAGTGCAGCAGCCGCTGCTCGTAGCCGTCCAGCCGGTCCTGGTCCCCGCCGCCGTCGTGCCGGGCGGCCCGATGCCAGTGGCGGATGAAGCCCGCCACCTGGTCGCGGCTCATCGGCGCCAGCATCAGCTCGCCGAACCCCTCCCGGGCCAGCCAGTCGGGCTCGACGGCCGACGGCCGGGTGGTGACCAGGCAGACCGTGCCGGGGTGGATGTGCAGCAGCCTGCGCAGCCCCGCCCGCAACTCCTCCCGGCGGGCCTCGGGCGCCTCGTCGATCCCGTCCACCAGCAGCAGCGCCCGCCCCTCGACCAGCACCCTGACGGCCCAGCCGGGAGGCTCGCCGACCGGCAGGGCCGCCTGGCAGCGCCCCACGGAGAGGAACTCCCCGGGCGCCGGGAAGCCCTCGCGTGCGAAGTGCCGCACGGGCAGTACGAAGGGCACCCGTCCGCGCAGCGCGGCCAGCTCCCCGGGCAGGTCGTTGCGGGCGACCGCCACGGCCAGCCACTGCACCAGAGTGGTCTTCCCCGAACCCGCCACCCCGCGCAGCAGCACCCGCTCCTGTCCGGCCAGGGCGCGGTCGGCGGGCAGCGCCGGCTGCCCGGAGGATCCCTCGACGGGGGTGGCGAACTCGGCGCCCAGGCTCAGGTAGGTGGCGTCCAGCGGCCAGCTTCCGGGGGCGTTGGGCAGGTCGATGCCGTGGATGGTCAGGCGGTTGTGCCGCCGGACGAGGAAAGCGGCGTACTCCTCCTCGAAGGCGAGGTCCTCGGGGGAGGGCCGGGGGCGGCGCACGGCGTCGGCGTCGTTGAGGTCGACGAGCTGCCGTATGCGGTGGCTCTGCTCGGCCAGGCGGCCGGCGATGTACGGCGAGTGGCGGACCAGGAAGTGCAGGATGTGCAGGCAGACGTTGTCCAGCAGCTGGTCGTGGAACCAGGCCTGCTCGCCGGTCAGCTCCCGGTCGGCGCCGGGGACGGCCCGGCGCAGCCGCCGCGCGCAGTCCTGCGGCCCCATGCGGACGGCCGCCACGTCGTCGAGGTCCAGCTCGCCCAGTGCGGCCAGGGTCCGCCCCAGCACCAGGGCCACGGGCCGGTCGGCCGGATCCTCCGGTGTCCTGCCGCCGCCGCCCGGCCGGGCGAGCCGCACCAGCTCCCGGGCGATCCGCGCCACGTCGTCGTACGTCCGCTCGGGCCGCAGGCCCCGGAACGACACCAGCCCGGCCACCAGCCGGGGGCCGTCGCAGGCCGGCGGGAGGTCGGCGAACAGCTCGCGGATCAGGGGCGCGGCCCTGTTCGAGGGGATTCTCGCGACGGCTTCTTCCATTCGGCCCTCCCCCGACGGCCCTGTGGTCCGGTGACGCGGTCCGGTGACGTGGTGCGCGGCGGTGTGTGACGGGCGGCCCGGCGAGCACCCGCTCCACCAGCCTCGCCCGTTCCCCAGGCTAGGCCAACTCTCCATATACGTAAGGGTTTTCGTAGACCGCACCGCGGTGCCGCCCCACCCTGTGGACGGACCGCCGCGCACGGCGCGATCCTGGAGGGACGGGCCGGTGGGCGTGCTGCCCACGGTGGGACCGCACGTCCGCGACCACGGGAGGCACCATGATCAAGGGCCTGGCCGCAGCCACCGTCTGGTCCACCGACCAGGAGCGGGACCTGAGGTTCTTCACCGAGAAGCTCGGCTTCGAGGTACGCGGCGACGTCACCGAGGACGGAACACGCCGGATCACCGTCGGGGCCAGGAACCAGCCGGACGTCGGGCTGACGCTGGTGCCGACCCACGGCCCCGGCATCGACCCCGAGGCGGCCGAGGCGCTGGCGGGGCTGGTCCGCCGGGGAGTCCTGGGAGCGGGCGTGCTGCGGACGGACGACTGCCGCTCCGCGTACGAGTGGCTGGTGGAGCGGGGCGTGGAGTTCCTCCGGGAGCCGCGCGAGGGGCCGCACGGCACCGAGGCGGTCTTCCGGGACGAGTCCGGCAACCGGTACTCGCTGACCGAGGAGCGGGTGAGCGGGCCGGTCCTGAACCGGGAGTGGTCGGAGGTCTGCGACTGACCCCGGGGGCCGCCCCGCCGCGGTGCGGCGGGGCGGGTGCGGCGGTCACGGCCGCCGCACCACGCCTCACATGGCCGGACCCCGTCCCTGGGGCAGCCGGTAGACGCCGTTCTCCAGCGGCTCGACCAGCCCGTCGGCGACCAGCCCGTCCAGCGCGCGCGCCCGCTGCACCGGCTCGTCCCACACCGCGTCCAGCGCGGCCTGCGGCACCGGTCCCACGGCCTCGCGCAGCACGGCCAGCAGCCTGCCGCGCACCTGGCGGTCGGTACCCGCGTAGCTCTGGCCGCGGCGCGGCGGGCCGTCGTGCGCGGGCGAGCCGGCGCGGCGCCAGGCGCACAGGTCCATGATCGGGCAGTTCCCGCAGTCCGGTTTGCGGGCCGTGCACACCAGGGCGCCCAGCTCCATCGTGGCCGCCGCCCAGCGCGCCGCCGTCGCGTCATCCTCGGGCAGGACGGTCCGGGCGAGTCTGCGCTCGGCGGCGGTGGTGGCGGTCGGGGGGAACTCGCGGCCGCCGAAGGCGCGGGCGAAGACCCGCCGGACGTTGGTGTCCAGCACCGCGTGCCGCTGCCCGTAGGCGAAGGAGGCCACGGCCGCGGCCGTGTACTCGCCCACCCCGGGCAGCGCCAGGAGCTGTGCGTGTTCCTTGGGCACGTCGCCGCCGTGCCGTTCCGTTATGGCGGCGGCGGCGCCGTGCAGCCGCAGGGCCCGGCGGGGATAGCCCAGCCGGCCCCAGGCGCGCACCGCCTCGCCGGGCGGCTCGGCGGCCAGGTCGGCGGGGCGCGGCCAGCGGGCGAGCCACTGCTCGTACACGGGCAGCACCCGGCTGACGGGCGTCTGCTGGAGCATGAACTCGCTGACCATCACGCCCCAGGCGCCCGCCTCGGGGCGGCGCCAGGGCAGGTCGCGGGCGTTTTCGCCGAACCAGTCGATGACCGGTCCGTGGAGGTCGGAGGGGGCGGGGGACTCGGGGGGAAGGAGGCCGGTCGCGGTCAGACCGGTGGCGCTGTGCTCGGATGTGGTCGCAGTCATGGCACTTCCGATCCTGACACGGAGGGGCGCGCCTGCGAAGCGGCCCGCGCCGATGGGAGGCAGGCACCACCCGTCCCGATGTGTCCCTTTCGTCCGAGGGGGGTGCCGCCCGGTCTCCGGCGCGGACGCGGACCGGGGCGATCGTCGCCTACGAGGCGGGGCTGGTGTAGCCGAGCCTGGTCCGCACCCGGTCCGTCAGCGCGGTCGCGGGCCCGGCCGCCGAGCGGGTCACCAGCAGTACCGCGGCCGCGCCCAGCAGCGCACCCGCCACCACGTCGTGCGGGTAGTGCACCCCGAGGAACACCCGGGAGAAGGCCGTCAGCGCGGCCAGCGGCAGCACCAGCCAGGCCATCGCCCGCCAGACCAGTACGACGGCCACCGCCGCGGCGGCGGCGATGGTGGCGTGGTTGCTGGGGAAGGACCAGTCGCCCGGCTCCGGACAGGGGGCGATCGGGGCCGGCGCGCCCGCCACGGCGCGGCACGGCCGCTCCTCCCGCACGACCAGCTTGACGGCCTCGCTGACGCCGTACGCCACCGCCACCGCGGCCCCGCCCAGCAGGGCCCGCGCGAGAACCCCCGGCTCGGCACGCCGGACCCGCCAGCACGCCGCCGCCAGCAGCGCGGCGAGGATCAGCAGCCCGCCCCCGGTGCCGTACCCGGCGAGCGAGTGCATCCAGTCCGGGGTGCCGTGCGCGAAGTCGGTGACGTCCAGGTAGAGGTCGCTGTGGAGGCCGTCCGGAGGGGTGTCCGGGGCGGAGCCCGGGGGAACGCCGGGAGGATCGCTTCGAAGATCGCTGCTCATGTGCGAACGGTACGAAAAGGAAGCATTCGGTCACTCCCCGCGACAGCCGGGTGTCGCCCCTGACGATCGCCAGGCCCTGCCGAGCCGTTCATCATAAAAGTTGGTCTTCTGTGCGGCGGGTAAGACCGTATGGGGCACATGATGTCTCGTAAGGTTTGCGCGTGGGATCTCTGCGCAATCCGGTTGGGCCCCTTCCCTCCTCCATCTACTGGAGGCGAAGGGCGGTCGTGCTTGCGCTCCTGCTGGTCCTGGCACTGCTCGCCATATGGGCCGTCAGGTCCGGGGGGCCGGGCGGAGGCGGCGGGAGCGACCAGGGCGGGAAGCAGGGCGGCGGTGAGGTGCCGGGCACCATCACACCCGGGCCGTCCTCGTCCGAGTCCCTGATCAGCGAACGCCCCGGAGGGCGCGAGGAGTCCGACGGCGGCACCGGCGGATCGGGAGGTTCCGGCGGCTCCGGTGGCCCAGGCGGCGACACGGAAGGGTCCAGCGGCTCCGGGTCCGGCGGCGGAGGCGCGGACGGCGAGGGCGAAGGCGGCGCGAACGGTTCCGGTTCGGGCGGTCCGGGTGCCGCGGGAGCGGGCGGCGGCTCCGCCGGTGCCGTCTCGGGCGGGGTCGAGGCCGTACCGGCCGACTCCACCCTCCCCGACTGCCGCCCCGGTTCGGTCGAGGTGGCGCTGGACAGCGAGAAGAACCGGTACGCGCCCGGCGAGGATCCCGTCTTCCGGCTGACCGTACGGAACGAGGGCGGCGGCGCCTGCAAGGTCGACTTCGGCACCGGTGCCACGGCCTTCACCATCATCGAGGCCGAGGACGGCGACGAGAAGGTCTGGAAGTCCGAGCACTGCCCGAAGGGCGCCCGCTCGGCCCTCTACAAGGTCCCGGCAGGCGGTACGGCCGTCCGCACCCTGGAGTGGGACCGCAGGCACAGCACGCCCGAGTGCGGTACGCCGGGCGCCGAGGCGAAGGCCGGCACCTATCTGGTCGAGGCCGAGGTGGAGGGCCTGGGGAAGAAGCGCGTCTCGTTCGTCCTCGCCAAGGACTGAACCGGGGGCCGAACCGGGGACCGAACCGCCCGCGCGGCCGGCGGGGCCGGACGGTCCGGGGCCGCGGCGTCCGGCACCCGGCAGCGGCGCGAACGCGTCAGACGTACCGCTCCAGGATCGACGACTCCGCCAGCCGCGACAGGCCCTCGCGGACCGACCTGGCCCGTGCCTCGCCCACCCCGTCGACGGTCTGCAGATCGTCCACGCTCGCGGCCAGCAGCTTCTGCAGCCCGCCGAAGTGCTCGACCAGCCGCTCGATCACGGCGTTCGGCAGTCGCGGCACCTTCGCCAGCAGGCGGTAACCGCGCGGCGAGACGGCCGAGTCCAGCGTCTCCGGCGACCCGCTGTACCCCAGGGCCTTGGCCACCGTGGGCAGTTCGAGCAACTCGGTGTGGGTCAGCCGGTCCAGCTCGGTCAGCGCCTCGCCGACGGTGCGGGACCTCTTGGCGGTCGGCTCGGGCACGTAGTCGCGGGCGACCAGCTCGCGCTCGGGCTCCACGCCCGCGATCAGCTCGTCGAGCTGGAGGGAGAGCAGCCGCCCGTCCGTGCCCAGCTCCACCACGTACTCGGCGATCTCCGTGGCGATCCGCCGCACCATCTCCAGCCGCTGCGAGACGGCGGAGACGTCCCGGACCGTCACCAGGTCCTCGATCTCCAGCGCGGAGAGCGTGCCCGCCACCTCGTCCAGCCGCAGCTTGTAGCGCTCCAGCGTCGCCAGCGCCTGGTTGGCCCGGGACAGGATCGCCGCCGAGTCCTCCAGCACGCGCCGCTGGCCGTCCACGTACAGCGCGATCAGCCGCATCGACTGGCTGACCGACACCACCGGGAAGCCGGTCTGGATCGACACCCGCTGCGCGGTGCGGTGCCGGGTGCCCGTCTCCTCCGTCGGGATCGAGGCGTCCGGCACGAGCTGTACGCCCGCCCGCACGATCTTGGTGATGTCCTTGTCGAGGATCAGCGCGCCGTCCAGCTTGCACAGCTCGCGCAGCCGCGTCGCGCTGAACTCCACGTCCAGCACGAAACCGCCCGAGCACAGGGCCTCGACGGTCTTGTCCATGCCCAGGACGATGAGCCCGCCGGTGTTCCCCCGCAGCACGCGCTCCAGGCCGTCGCGCAGGGCCGTACCAGGCGCGACCGCGCTCAGTGAGGCGCGCAACAGGCCGTCGGCGCCGGTTGCTGCCCGGTCGTTGGCTGCCACGGCACTCCTTCGGGTCATGCGTACGTACGGGCGAGACCAGGGCAAAGTCTACCGGCGGTGTCAGCCCTCGTGTGGCGTGCTCCGATCGGCCCCGTCGCGGTCGGACCGCTCGGAGCGGCCCGACCGGGCCGGCCGGGCGGGCAGGACCCGCAGCGCCTCCCCTATGTCCGCCACCTCCCGCACCCGCATCCCCGGCGGCACCTTGCCCGGATCGGTGGGCACCAGGGCGTGGGTGAAGCCCAGCCGCGCCGCCTCCGCCAGCCGGCGCTGCACACCCGTCACCCGCCTGACCTCGCCCGCCAGCCCCACCTCGCCGATGGCCACCAGGTTCTTCGGGAGCGGCGTGTCGCTGGCGGCGCTGGCCAGCGCGAGCGCCATCGCCAGATCGGCGGCGGGCTCCGACAGCCGCACCCCGCCGACGGTGGCGGTGTAGACGTCCCGCTTGCCCAGCGCGTTGATCCGGCCCCGCTGCTCCAGCACGGCCAGCATCATCGACACGCGCGAGGTCTCCAGGCCGGACGTGGTGCGCCGGGGGGAGGGGATCTGCGAGTCCACCGTCAGCGACTGCACCTCGGCCACCAGCGGGCGGCGGCCCTCCAGGGTGACGGTCAGACAGGTGCCGGGCACGGGCTCGTCCCGGCGGGTGAGGAAGAGGCCCGACGGGTCGGCCAGACCGGTGATGCCCTCGTCGTGCAGCTCGAAGCAGCCCACCTCGTCGGTGGCGCCGTAGCGGTTCTTCACCCCGCGCACCAGCCGCAGCCGGGCGTGCCGGTCGCCCTCGAACTGCAGGACCACGTCCACCAGGTGCTCCAGCAGGCGCGGACCGGCGATGGCGCCGTCCTTGGTGACGTGGCCCACCAGCAGCGTGGACATCCCGCGCTCCTTGGAGGCCCGGATCAGCGCCCCGGCCACCTCCCGCACCTGCGCCATGCCGCCGGGCGCGCCGTCGATCTCGGGGGAGGCGACCGTCTGCACCGAGTCCAGGACCAGCAGCGAGGGCTTCACCTCGTCCAGATGACCGAGGACGGCCGACAGGTCCGTCTCGGCGGCCAGGTACAGGTGGTCGCTTATCGCCCCGATCCGGTCCGCCCGCAGCCGCACCTGCCCGGCCGACTCCTCGCCGGTGACGTAGAGCGTGCGGCGGTCGGCGTCGGCCGCCTTGGCCGCGACGTCCAGCAGGAGCGTGGACTTGCCCACTCCCGGCTCGCCCGCCAGCAGCACCACCGCGCCCGGCACCAGCCCGCCGCCCAGCACCCTGTCCAGCTCCGGCACGCCCGTGCTGCGCGCGGTGGCCACCTGCCCGTTCACCTGGCCGATGGGCAGCGCGGGGGACGAGACCCGGCCGGGCGCTGTGGTGCGGACGGCCGGGCTGCCGCCGGTCTCCTCGACGGTGCCCCAGGCGTGGCACTCCGGGCAGCGGCCGAGCCACTTGGCGGTGGTGTAGCCGCACTCGGTGCAGCGGTAGGCGGGGCGGTCCTTCGCGGACGACTTGCGGGCAGCCATGGGCCTCACGGTAGCCGGAGCCTGTGACATCCGGGCCCGGGCGGGCACGGGGCGGTGCGCGGGGCCGCACGCG
>NZ_JAKMAY010000145.1:0-14339 GCF_022015835.1 Streptomyces sp. ICN903
GGACGGCGGAGAGGCCGGGGAGGCCGGGGAGGCCGGGGACGTGGACATGCCGGTCACTGTGCCTCGCCATCGGACCGGCTGTCCATCAGGATTGCCCCATGCGTATCGCGGTCACCGGCTCCTCCGGCCTCATCGGCCGGGCTCTTGTGGACTCCCTGCGCGCCGACGGGCACGAGGTGCTGCGCCTGGTGCGGCGTCCGGCCCGGACGGGTGAGGAGGTGGAGTGGGATCCCAGCAGGCAGTACGTGGACGCGGCCGGGCTGGTGGGCTGCGATGCGGTGGTGCATCTGGCCGGCGCGGGCGTCGGCGACCACCGCTGGACCGAGGCGTACAAGCGGGAGATCCGCGACAGCCGGGTCCTGGGGACGGCCGCCGTCGCCGAGGCCGTGGCCTCGCTCGACGCCCCGCCGCGCACCCTGGTGGTCGGCAGTGCCATCGGCTACTACGGCGACACCGGCGACCGCGCCGTGGACGAGGACGCGCCGCCCGGTCACGGCTTCCTCGCCGACGTCTGCCAGGAGTGGGAGGAGGCCGCCGCGCCGGCCGAGGAGGCGGGGGTCCGCACCGTGTACGCCCGTACCGGTCTGGTGGTCTCCCGCACCGGAGGGGCGTGGGGGCGGCTGTTCCCGGTCTTCAGGGCCGGACTGGGCGGTCCGCTGGGCAGCGGCCGGCAGTACTGGAGCCACATCTCGCTGCACGACCACATCGCCGCGCTGCGGCATCTGCTGGACACCGGGGAGCTGTCCGGCCCGGTGAACCTGACCGCGCCCGAGCCGGTCACCCAGCGGGAGGTGGCCGCCGCGATGGGCCGGGTGCTGCACCGTCCGGCGGTGCTGCCGGTGCCCGCGTTCGCGCTGCGCGCGGTGCTGGGCGAGTTCTCCACGGATGTGCTCGGCAGCCAGCGGGTGCTGCCCCGGCGGCTGCTGGAGTCCGGCTTCGTCTTCGCCTTCCCCGGCATCGAGGACGCCGTCCGGGCGGCGCTGCGCTGACCTCGCGCCTGCGTCCACGGGACGCTTCCACCGGGTCGTACGGGCGGCGGGCGGCGATCGGCGGCGGGCGAGTGCGGCCCGAGCCGGACCCGGGCGGCGTGCGACCGCCGTACACCCGTGCGCGACCGGTGTGCGACCGTGCCCGGTGCGTGCGCGACTGTCCGTGATCGCCCGCTTCCCTAGGGTCGGCTTGAAAGCGCGCGTCGAACGCGTCTTCGGAGGGCAGGAACCACCCGGACGTCCGTTCGCGCCGCAGCGTCGACCAGGGGAGGGCCCATGCCCGGCAGCGCACTCCGTCCCAGCCCCGGCCGAGACCGGGAGACCACCGACGTCGTCGTCGTCGGCGCGGGCCTGGCCGGCCTGGCCGCCGCGCACCATCTGACCGGCGCCGGGCTGCACGTCACCGTGCTGGAGGCCACCGGCGCCGTCGGAGGCCGGATGGCCACCGAGGAGGTCGACGGCTACCGGCTGGACCGCGGCGGCCGGCCGCTGTCGTCCGGCTGGTCCGAACTGCGCCGCTGCCCCGGTCTGGCCGGGCTCGACCTGCGCCCCTTCGCCTCCGGGGTGCTGATCCGCAGCGGCGACCGCGCGCTGCGCGTCGGCGCGCCCCGTGCCACCAGGGCGGCCCGCGGCTCCCGCACCGCCCACATCCCCCGGCAGCCCCGCGGCCCGCGGGGCGCACGCGCCGCGGTGAGCGCCCTGACCGCCGCCCGGCGCCCCCCGGGCGGCGCCCTCGGCACCACACTGGGCACCACCCTGGACCAGGCCCGGCTGCGCGCACAGCTCGCCCGGTTCGCCTCGACCCCCGCCGAGCGCCTGACCGCCCGCCCCGAGCTGTCCGCCGCCCAGGCCCTGGCCGCCCGCGCCCTGCCGCCCCGGGCGGCCGACGGCCTGCTGCGCCCCCTGCTCGGCGCGCTGCTGTGCGACCCGGAGCTGACGACCTCCAGCCGGATCGGCGACCTGGCGCTGCGCGACTTCGCCCGCGGCGGGCTGTGCCTGCCCGCGGGCGGTGCGGCCTCCGTGCCCCGGGCCCTGGCGGACGGGCTGCCGCCGGGCACCGTCCGCACCGGGGTGCGCGTGCTGTCCGTGGCCGCCAACGCCGTGGTCACGCGCGACCACGGCACGATCCGCTGCCGCGCGGTGCTCATCGCCACCGGGGCCCGCGACGCGGCCGAACTGCTGCCGGGCCTGCGGGTGCCGGACTTCCGTCCGGTGACCGTGCTGCACCACGCGGTGGACGGCCCGGCGCCGACGGACGAGCCGCTGCTCGTCCTCGACGCCGACCGGCGCGGCCCGGTGGCGTACACCGCCGTCGCCAGCGCCGTGGACCCCTCGCGCACCCGGCCGGGCCGCGCGCTGGTCACCTCCGTGGTGCTGGGCTCCGCCGCGTCCGAGCCGGCCGCCGTGCTGGACCGGGCCGCGCGCGCCCAGCTCGCCGGGCTGTACGGCGTCCCGACCGGCCGCTGGGAGCTGCTGACCGTGCACCACGACCCGCTGGCCGTGCCCGCCACTCCCGCGCCGCACGATCCGCGGCGCCCGGTCCGGGTGCTGTACGGCCTGTACGTCTGCGGCGACCACCGCGACACCGCCGACGCCCAGGGCGCGCTGCGCTCGGCCCGCCGCGCCGCGGACGCCGTCCGCCGCGACTTCGGCATCCGGCCGCGTGAGCTGGGCCCGCTCCTGCCCGCCGCGGCCTGAGGGGGCTTCGGGGCGGCAGAGGGCGGCGGGGTCCCGGGGCCGGACATGACCGTGCCGCCGCGTGGCGGCGCGGCGGCACGGTCGGCCGGTGAGGGGCACAGGGCCCCGGACATGGACCGGAGGGGTCAGACGAGGGCGGCGACCCGCTCGCGGTAGGTGCGCACCGGTGTGGCGTCCCGGTACGGCTCCAGGCGGCGCTCGAAGTCCTTGACGTACTCGTGCGCCCGCACCGACCGCATCTCCGCCGCCTGCTGCGCCGACTCCGCGGCCAGGGCGCACGCCTGCTCCACGTCGCCCAGCCCCAGCCGGGCCGTGGCCAGCACCATCCGGCAGAACAGCCGGCTGCGCACATAGCCCGGACCCCGCAGCTGCAGGGAGCGCTCGGCGTGCTGGGCCGCCGCCCGGTACTGCTGGAGGTCCCGGTGGCAGTGCCCGAACTCGTCGGCGAGCTGCGCCTCGTCGAAGAACCGCGCCCAGTGCGGCACCTCGTCGCCCGGCCGCGCCTGCTCCAGCGCCCGTTCGGCGCGGGCCAGCGACGCCGTGCACGCCCGCACCTCCCCCAGCACCCCGTGCCCGCGCGCCTCCACCGCGTGCAGCAGCGCCTGGACGACCGGCGGCACCGAGGAGCCGACGCCCTGCTGGGCGACCCTCGCGAGCTGCACCGCCTCGCGGCCGTGCCCGAGGTACACCGCCTGCCTGCTCATCGTCACCAGCACATAGCTGCCGTACGCCCGGTCCCCGGCGGCCTGGGCCAGCCGCAGCGCCTGGACGAAGTAGCGCTGCGCCAGCCCGTGCGCGGCGATGTCGTACGCCGTCCACCCCGCCAGGCGGGTCAGGTCGGCCACCGCGGCGAACAGCCGGCGCCCGGTCTGCTCCCCGTAGGAGCCGCGCAGCATCGGCTCGGCCTCGTGCTCCAGGTAGCGCACCAGCGCCTGCCGGGCGTGGCCGCCGCCGTAGGCGTGGTCGAGGGCGCGGAACAGCTCGCCGACCGAGCGCAGGGCGGCGACGTCCCCGGCGGTGACCCGCTGCCCCGGGCCGCGCTCCACCCGTTCGATCCGGGCCGCCTGCCCCACCCGGGGCGGCGGTACGGCCGCCGGCGACAGGGGCCCGCGGCCCTGGGCGGGCACCCGCGCGGCCTCCGGCGCGGGCTCGCCGCGCGCCACGCGCTCGTCGGGGCGGCCGATCAGCCAGTCCCGGCTGGGCACCACCAGCCCGGCCGGGGTGAAGGCGATCTTGCGCAGCTCGGCGTGGTTCCCGGTGTCCTTGCGCCACAGGCCGCCGACGATGTCCACCGCCTCGCCCGGTGTGGCCGCGAACTCCAGCCCGGCGTAGACCGGCGCGCACGCGTCCAGGCCCAGGTCCTGGGCGGTGAGCCTGCGGCCCAGGCGGCGGGTGAAGACCTCGGCGATCAGCGCCGGCGTCGTGCCGCGCGGCTGCTGTCCGCGCAGCCAGCGCGTCACCGAGGTCTTGTCGTACCGGAGGTCCAGTCCGTGCTCCAGCCCGAGCTGGTCGACCCGCCGGGCGAGCCCGGCGTTGGAGAACCCGGCCTCGGCGATGAGCGCGGCGAGCTGGCGGTTGGGGGTGCGCTGGGAGGATTTCCCAGGTCGTTCCGTCGACATCGGCTTTGCGGTCTCCTGCCTCACGGCTTGGGGTACGACAGACGCCGGGGCGCCCTGCTGGAACGGCGCGAATGTAGCCTCCCCCTCCGCCCCTCCGGGGGTCTGAGCGCGGCTTTCATCCATACGTGTGAGTGGGCGCGGGGGGCGGAACCGTTCGGCGACTCCGCGTCACGTCCCCTTCACCGGTCCGTCACCGGCGGGCCGCCGGCCGCCACCGGCCCGCCGCCGCCCGGCCCCGGAGCCGTACAGTTGGCTGCCGGGACGTGCGACGAGGTGTGCCGCGGCCCGAGACGACCGGAGGAGGAGCCGCCGTGAGCGAGCTGCGCTTTGTCCATCTGGGCTTCGGCGAGGACGCCGTGGAGTATCTGGAGGCGTGGCGCAGGCAGCGCGAGGTCCACTCGGCCCGCTTCGCCGACGAGATCCCCGACACCTGCCTGCTGCTGGAACACCAGCCGGTGTACACGGCCGGCCGGCGCACCGAGGACAGCGAGCGCCCCCTGGACGGCACCCCCGTGGTGGACGTGGACCGCGGCGGCAAGATCACCTGGCACGGCCCGGGCCAGCTCGTCGGCTACCCGATCCTGAAGCTGCCCCGCCCGGTGGACGTCGTCGCCCATGTGCGGCGGCTGGAGGAGGCGCTGATCCGCACCTGCGCGGAGTTCGGCCTGGCCACCACCCGGGTCGAGGGGCGCAGCGGGGTGTGGGTGCTGGGCGAGGCCGGGAAGCGGGCCGGGGAGACCGCGCCGGGCGGCCTGGAGCTGGACTTCGATCCCGGTCTCCACGACGACGAGTACGACCCGAGGCTGCGCGGGCCCGAGTACGCGCCCTCCAACGCCGGCCAGCGCGGCGACGACCGCAAGCTCGCCGCCATCGGGATCCGGGTGGCCAAGGGCGTGACCATGCACGGCTTCGCGCTGAACTGCGACTCGGACAACACCGGGTACGACCGCATCGTGCCGTGCGGCATCCGGGACGCCGGGGTCACCTCGCTCACTCAGGAGCTGGGCAGACCGGTGACCGTCGCCGAGGTGCTGCCCGTGGTGGAGAAGCATCTGCGCGCGGTACTGGAGTCCACGGAACCACTGCCCCGCGCCGTCTGACCCGAACAAGCCAAGGCGTACCCTGGTGTGCGCCGAAGATTCAAAGGCCACCAACACAAAGGGGAGTGCCGGACGTGTCCGCTGTCGCACCCGACGGTAGGAAGCTGCTGCGCCTGGAGGTCCGGAACAGCCAGACCCCCATCGAGCGCAAGCCCGAGTGGATCAAGACCCGGGCGAAGATGGGCCCCGAGTACAACGCACTGCAGTCCCTGGTCAAGCGCGAGGGCCTGCACACGGTGTGCCAGGAGGCCGGCTGTCCCAACATCTTCGAGTGCTGGGAGGACCGCGAGGCCACCTTCCTCATCGGAGGCGAGCAGTGCACCCGGCGCTGCGACTTCTGCCAGATCGACACCGGCAAGCCCGCCGAGTTCGACCGCGACGAGCCGCGCCGGGTGGCCGAGTCCGTCCAGCAGATGGAGCTGCGCTACGCCACCATCACCGGCGTCGCGCGCGACGACCTGCCCGACGGCGGCGCCTGGCTGTACGCCGAGACCGTCCGCCAGATCCACGCCCTGATGCCGGACACCGGCGTCGAGCTGCTGATCCCGGACTTCAACGCGGTGCCCGAGCAGCTCGCCGAGGTCTTCTCCTCGCGCCCGGAGGTGCTGGCGCACAACGTCGAGACGGTCCCGCGGATCTTCAAGCGCATCCGTCCCGCCTTCCGCTACGAGCGGTCGCTGGAGGTGATCACCCGGGCCCGCGCGGAGGGGCTGGTCACCAAGTCCAACCTGATCCTGGGGATGGGCGAGACCCGCGAGGAGGTCAGCCAGGCCCTGCGCGACCTGCACGAGGCCGGCTGCGAGCTGATCACCATCACCCAGTACCTGCGCCCCTCGCCGCGGCACCACCCGGTGGAGCGCTGGGTCAAGCCGCAGGAGTTCGTGGAGCTGAAGGACGAGGCGGACGAGATCGGCTTCGCCGGGGTCATGTCCGGCCCGCTGGTCCGCTCCTCCTACCGTGCCGGGCACCTGTACCGGCAGGCGGTCGAGCGCCGGGGCGCCACCGCGGCCTGACGCCGGTGCCGCGTCAGCGGCCGACACGGCACCGGGCGGCGGTCCTTCGGGGGCCGCCGCCGGGCGCGGACGGGAGGGCCGCGGCGGTCCCGGAGGCCGTGGCGCCCCGGCGCGGGCGGGCGACGTAGACTTCGCTGTATGGCGAGGAAGGAAACATCCGAGAATCCGGGGCGGCTCAAGCAGATCGCCCTGACGTACAAGATGACGCGGCGCGTCGACAAGTCGATCGGCTTCGTCCTCGCGGGCGTGGGGCTCGTCACCTTCGGTGTTCTCCTCGCGATCGGCTTCTGGGTCGGCCACCCGGTCTACCTGGGCATCCTGGGCTTCCTGCTGGCCTTCCTCGCGATGGCGATCGTCTTCGGCCGCCGGGCCGAGCGGGCGGCGTTCAGCCAGATGGAGGGCCAGCCGGGCGCGGCGGCCGCCGTCCTGGACAACATCGGCCGCGGCTGGACGGTCACCCCGGCCGTCGCCATGAACCGGCAGCAGGACGTCGTCCACCGGGCCGTGGGCAAGGCGGGCATCGTGCTCGTCGGCGAGGGGAACCCGAACCGGGTGCGTTCCCTGATCGCCTCCGAGAAGAAGCGCATGGCGCGCATCGTCAGCGGCGTCCCGGTCCATGACGTGATCGTGGGCACCGGCGAGGGCCAGACGGAGCTGAAGAAGCTCCGCACCAAGCTGCTGAAGTTCCCCCGGGTGCTCCAGGGCCCCCAGGTGACGGAGACCAACGACCGGCTGCGGGCCATGGGCGACCTGATGAACAACCTGCCGCTGCCCAAGGGGCCGATGCCCCGCGGCATGCGGATGCCGAAGGGGCCGACCCGCCGCTGAGGCGCGTGTGCCCGGCGTACCGGGCGGAACGAACGCGGAACGGATGTGGCTGGGGCCCGGAACTCCGAGGAGTTCCGGGCCCCAGCCACATCCGTTCCGCGTCTGTCGGGCTTCCGCCGCGCCGGCTCGGTTCCGGGCTCAGATCCGCACCTGCACGGCGCCGGAGAGCCGGTCGTGCAGGCCGCGCGAGTCGCGGTCCCACACGAGCGCCGGCACGGCGAGCACCAGCAGCGCCGTGCGGACCACCGCGCGGGGCAGTGTCAGCCGCCCGCCGCGCGCGGAGACCACCCGCAGGCCCAGCAGCCGCTTGCCCGGGGTGGAGCCGACCGTGCCGACGGTGAGGACGCCGAGCACCGCGAAGACCAGCAGGGCCCAGTTTCCCGCCGAGCCGAGGTCGCCGCCCGTGAGCAGACCGTATGCGATCAGCATGCACAGGCCCCAGTCGATGAAGATCGCGCCGAACCGGCGGCCCAGCGGGGCGATCGACCCCGGACCGTCCTGGGGCAGCCCCAGCCTCTCGCCCCGGTAGCCGAAGTCCGCGCCCATCCGCTCGGCCGCGGCCCTGGGGCCGGAGAGCCAGGATCCGATTGCTTGCCTGTTGTCCACCCGTCAACGGTAACGCGCGGCCTTCCCGGGTACCCGGCCGGGCCGCGGGGGCCGTACACGGCCGCGAGGGCGGCTCCGGAGACGGCACCGGAGCGGCACCAAGAGGGCACCGGGAGCGACCGTCCGCACACTCGTCCGGTTAACATCACCGAAACAAATGGGTCATGCTTGAGAAATCCCGCAAATCTAAGGTCGGGCGACAGCAGGACACCGCACTGGACTGCCACTCGAGCTGCCACCCCGTCCCCTCGCGGCGGGACTAGGAGGACTTGGATGTTCCAGAACGCCGACGAGGCAAAGAAGTACATCGCGGACAACGACGTGAAGTTCGTCGACGTCCGCTTCTGCGACCTGCCGGGCATCATGCAGCACTTCACGATCCCGGCCTCGACGTTCGACCCGTCCGAGATGCAGGCCTTCGACGGGTCCTCGATCCGCGGCTTCCAGGCGATCCACGAGTCCGACATGGCGCTGCTGCCGGACCTGTCCACCGCCCGCCTGGACCCGTTCCGCCGCGACAAGACGCTCAACATCAACTTCTTCATCCACGACCCGATCACCGGCGAGCAGTACAGCCGCGACCCGCGCAACGTGGCGAAGAAGGCCGAGGCGTACCTCGCCTCCTCCGGCATCGCGGACACCGCCTTCTTCGGGCCCGAGGCCGAGTTCTACGTCTTCGACAGCGTCCGCTTCCAGACCAGCGCGAACGAGTCCTTCTACCACATCGACTCCGAGGCCGGCGCCTGGAACACCGGTGCGCTGGAGGACAACCGCGGCTACAAGGTCCGCTACAAGGGCGGCTACTTCCCGACCCCGCCGGTGGACCACTTCGCCGACCTGCGCGCCGAGATGTCGCTGGAGCTGGAGCGGGTGGGCCTGAAGGTCGAGCGCCAGCACCACGAGGTCGGCACCGCCGGCCAGGCGGAGATCAACTACAGGTTCAACACGCTGCTGGCGGCCGCCGACGACCTGATGCTGTTCAAGTACATCATCAAGAACGTCGCCTGGCGCAACGGCAAGACCGCCACCTTCATGCCGAAGCCGATCTTCGGCGACAACGGCTCGGGCATGCACGTCCACCAGTCGCTGTGGTCCGGCGGCGAGCCGCTGTTCTACGACGAGCAGGGCTACGCGGGCCTGTCGGACACCGCCCGCTACTACATCGGCGGCATCCTCAAGCACGCCCCGTCGCTGCTGGCCTTCACCAACCCGACGGTGAACTCCTACCACCGCCTGGTGCCCGGCTTCGAGGCCCCGGTGAACCTGGTGTACTCGCAGCGCAACCGCTCCGCCGCGATGCGCATCCCGATCACCGGCTCCAACCCCAAGGCCAAGCGCGTGGAGTTCCGCGCCCCGGACCCGTCCTCCAACCCGTACCTGGCCTTCTCGGCCCTGCTGCTGGCCGGTCTGGACGGCGTCAAGAACAAGATCGAGCCGGCCGAGCCGATCGACAAGGACCTCTACGAGCTGGCTCCGGAGGAGCACGCGAACGTCCCGCAGGTGCCGACCTCCCTGCCGGCCGTCCTGGAGGCCCTGGAGGCGGACAACGAGTACCTGCAGGCCGGCGGTGTCTTCACCGCCGACCTGATCGAGACCTGGATCGACTACAAGCGCACCAACGAGATCGCCCCGATCCAGCTCCGCCCGCACCCGCACGAGTTCGAGATGTACTTCGACCTCTGAGACCTCTGGCCGGCGCCGGGGAACGCCGCTCCCCCGGCGCTTCGGACGGCCGACGGGCCGCGGGCCGCACGACCACACGGTGTGCGGTCCGCGGCCCGTCCGCATGCCCGGGAGCCGCTCTCGCGCGCCTGCGCGGGGCCTGGTAGACCGGTGGGGTGAGCGTCGGCCCCGAACCCGAACCCGAACCCGAACCCGAATCCGTACCCGGCCCCGGAGCCGAACCGCTTCCCGGCAGCCCGGAGCCGCCCGGGGAGGGCGGCCGACCGCGTGTGACGTGCCGGATGTGCGGGCGGCCGCTGCGGGACCGGCAGGCGCGGCTGTGGGGCCTGGGCGTGGAGTGCCGGGAGAAGCTGGCGGTGCGCTCGGCCCCGGCGCCCGGCCGCTGGGAGGTCGAGCAGGAGGCGCTGCCGGGGTTGTGAGTCGCGCCGGAGCGCGGGCCCCGGACACGGTGCGGCGCCCGTGCTCCCCTCCGGCACGGGCGCCGCGCGGTGCGGAACCCCGCGGAACGCCGTGGGGCGCGGTCAGCGCAGCAGGCGGAGGGGGACGGCGTCCGCCATCGCCTCCGCCCCGGCGTCGCTCGGGTGGAGGTGGTCGCCGCTGTCGTAGCGCGGCAGCAGGCGCTCGGGGTCGGCGGGGTCGCGCAGGGCCCGGTCGAAGTCGATCACCCCGTCGTACTCGCCGCTGGTGCGGATCCAGTGGTTGACGGCCTGGCGGGCGGCCTCGGTCTCGGCGCTGTGGAAGCCGAAGGTGTCGCCCTTGAACGGCAGGATGGTGCCGCCGTGGACCTTCAGCCCCCGCTCGTGGGCGCGGGCGATGAGCTGGCGGTGGCCGTTGATGACGTCCCGGGCGGTGACCTTCTCCGAGGGCGGGGCGGTACCGGCGGCCGGGTGGCCGAGGTCGTTGACGCCCAGCAGGACGATGACGTGCTCGGCGCCGGGCTGGGCGGCCACGTCGCGGTCGAAGCGGCGCAGGGCGCTCTGGCCGAAGTAGGCCGCGTAGCTCTCGGCGCCGGAGCCGGCCGGGGGGTTGGGGTCGTGCAGCAGGCGGTTGCCGCTGACGCCCTGGTTGAGCACGCCCCGCGGGTGGGGTCCGCGGGCCTTTGCCAGGCGCCGGGCGAGGAAGTCGGGCCAGCGGTGGTCGGCGTTCACCTCGGTGTCGGATCCGTCGGTGATGGAGTCGCCGAGGGTGACGACGGCCGAGGCCCTCCCCGCTCCCCTGGAGTGGTCGGCGCTCACGCTCACGCCGGTCAGGAAGTACCAGCGGTCGATGGTGGCGGTCGGTGTGATGTCCGCGTGTCCGGTGACGTTGCCGGAGGCGACGTGGTTGTGCTGGAAGGCGAACGCGTGGACCGTCGAGCCCGGGGTGCGCTCGGGCAGGTGGATGCTCACCACCAGGTCGGAGCCCGCCGGCACCCGCAGGGAGACCGGGTCGCTGAGCATGGGCGCGCCCGCGGGGACGGTCACCGAGGTGCGTCCGCCGAAGGTGAGCCCGCGGTCGGTGCGCTTGTCGACGGCGGTGGAGTCGCCGCCCCCCGAGCGGTGGGCGATACGGGCCTCGCCGATGACCAGGGGCCGGTCGCCGAACTCGTTCGACAGCCGGACGCGCACCCTGTCGCCGCCGATGCTGGTGCGGACACTCTGGCGGATGGTCTGGTCCTCGAACACGGTGGTGTCCGAGGCGGGGACGGCCGTGGGGGTGGTGGACCAGGTGCCCACCCAGGCGCGGCCGGCGTGCTTGCCGGGCGCCGGGGAGGCGCCCGGCGCGGCGGGCGTGGCGGGCGCCGTGCCCAGGAGCAGGGCTCCGGTGAGCAGGGCGACGACGTAACCGCCCGCCCGTCCCGCGCGGTTGCGGAGGAAGGCGAACCGCGCCTTGTTCGGTCTCATGCGGGTCTCCCGGTGGCTTCGGAGGCGGGTCGGGCCGGTCCGGCCGGTCGTGGGCGGCCGGACCGGTCGTGGGCGGCCGGACCGGTCGTGGGCGGTCTCAGCCGCGGCGGGCGGGCTTGTCGAAGCGCCAGCCCTCGGCCCTGAGCCGGGGGATGGCCCGGTCCACGGCCTCGACGGTCGCGCTGCGGTCGCCGCCGCCGTCGTGCAGCAGCACCACGGCCCCGGGCGTGACGCCCTCGGTGATGCGGCGGGCGAACTCGTCGGCGCTGTGCGGCTCCCAGTCGCCGATCACCAGCCGCCAGCCCAGCGGCTGCATCCCCATCGAGGCCGCCACCTGCGGCGTCTGGCCCCAACTGCCGTACGGAGCGCGGAAGTAGGGGATCCGTGCGCCCGGAGCGGCGCGGCGGATCGCGGCGTTGGTCCGCGCCAGGTCCGCCCGGATGTCCTCGGGGGACCAGGCGGCCATGTCGTCGTGGTGCATGGTGTGGTTGCACAGCGTGTGGCCGCCGGCGACGATCTTGCGGACCAGTTCGGGGTGCTCCTCGACGTGGTCGCCCCACAGGCAGAAGACCGCCTTGACGTGGTGCTTGCGCAGCACCTTCAGCAGGCGCGGGGTGTCGGCGGGGTTGGGGCCGTCGTCGAAGGTGAGGGCGAGGGTCCTGCCGCCGTGGCGGGTGGTCTCGACGACGGTGTCGTTCGCCCGGTGGGCCTGGGCCGGGCCCGCCGCGGCCAGGACGCCCAGGCACATGCCGCAGGAGAGCAGCAGGGGCATCGCCAGACGGCGCAGCCCGCGGGCGCGCCGGGGGCGCGCCGCTTCGGCGGCGGGGCCCGGGGAGGGTGTGGCGGTCGTGGTCAAGGCTGGTCCCTTTCTGGCGCTTCCGTCGGCCCCGGATCCCACCCGCGGCCGGGCGGCGGACCCGTGCGGCGCGATTCGAAGGCTTCCGGAAAATTCCCGGTCGAGCGGGGAGACCATAGGGAGACCCCGCGTAGGCGTCAAGGACGGCCCACCTTCCGTGACGGGGAGGTGTTCTCGCTGGTCAGGGCGGGTTTCGGCATCCTCACCGGGCCGATCCGCCACCCGGCGGCCGAAAGAACGCGGGGGAGACCGGGGGAAAAACGCACGGGTGTCGGGCCCGGAAGGCCGTACTCCCGACACCTGTCTGATGACCTGGGAGGAAGCCCGTGACAACGTCTCATCACGACACCGGCGCACGCCCCACCGTGCCCCGGGCCGAGGATCGGAGGACGCAGATGGGCCCGCGCCACCGGTTCGACCCCGAACTGGCCGCGGCGCTCCCGCTGATCCCCGAGGTGGAGCTGCTCGACCTCGACGCGGCCCGGGCCTCGCAGGCCGCGCAGGTGGCCGCGGCGGTGGCGGCCGCCGACACCTCCGGAGTGGACGTCGCGGAGATCGGCGTCCCCGGGCCGGCCGGTGCGCCCGGGGTACGGTTGCGGCTGTACCGGCCGCACGGCGTCCGCGGCCCGCTGCCCGCGGTGTACGCCATCCACGGCGGCGGCTTCATGCTGGGCTCGCCGGAGGTCGACCACGACTGGAACCTGCTGCTGTGCCGGCGGCTCGGAGCCCTGGTGGCCTCGGTCGACTACCGGCTGGCGCCCGAGCACCCCTTCCCCGCGCCCCTGGAGGACTGCTACGCCGGGCTGCGCGGGCTGGTGGAGCGGGCCGGGGAGCTGGGGGTCGCGCCCGAGCGGATCGCCCTGTGGGGCGACAGCGCCGGGGCGGGGCTCGCCGCCGGGCTGGCCCTGCTCGCCCGCGACCGGGGCGGTCCGGCCGTCTGCTTCCAGCACCTGTGCTCCCCCGCGCTCGACGACCGGCTCTCCACCCCCAGCGCGCGGCGGTTCACCGACACGCCCGTGTGGAACCGGCGCAACGCCGCGATCAGCTGGGACGCGTACCTGGGGCACGGGGTGCGGGGCACCGCCGACGTCTCCCCGTACGCCGCCCCCGCCCGCGCCGGGGTGATAGGGCTGGCGGGCCTGCCGCCCGCGTACGTGTCGGTGATGGAGTTCGACCCGCTGCGGGACGAGGGCATCGACTACGCCCGCGCTCTGCTGGCGGCCGGGGTGTCCGCCGAACTGCACCTGATCCCCGGCACCTTCCACGGCGCGTGGGCGGTGGAGCACGCCGCCGTCATCCGCCGGGCGACGGCCGAGGCCGTCGAGGTGCTGCGCGGGGCGCTGGGCGGCTCCGGGCCGGTGGAGCCGGTCGGGCCGGTGAGGGGGTGAGCGCTCAGCCGTCCCCGTTACCGGCCAGCCGCAGGGCGTACAGCGCGAGCTGGGCGCGGAAGCGGTCCTGCGGATCGCGCAGTCGCCAGCCCGTCTCCTTCTCCACGTGCGCCAGGCGCGCGGCCACCGAGCTGTGGTGCAGGTGCAGTTCTGCGGCGGCCTGCCGCAGCGAGCCGGTGCGGCAGAACGCGGCCAGGGCCGCCAGCAGTTCACCGCCCGGCCGGGCCTGCCCGGCGGCGGGTCCGCCGCGCTCGCCGTGCGCCGGATCCCCCAGCCGCCCCAGCCGCCGAACGTCCGCCTGGGCGCGCAGCCGCTCCACCGGGATGTCGGCCAGCAGTGCGAGGGGGCCGAGTTCGTCGTGGTCGGCCACCGCCTCCCGCGGGGCGCCCGCCACCGCGAACCGCAGGGCCGAGCGGGCCTGTGCCCAGGAGGCGTGGGCGTCCAGCGGGTCGGCGCCGGATCCGATCCCGACGCGCGTGCCCGGGGCCGGCCCGCGTGCCGTGCTGCGGTCGCGGGCGCGTTCGCGCATCGCCGCCCGCAGCTCGGCGGCCGGTGAGGCGGTGCCGGTGCCGGTGCCGTCCGGGTCGGATCCGGGAGCCCCCTGCCCACCGGACGCACCCTCCCCGCCGGGCGCGTCGTCCCCGCCGGGCGCACCGCCCCGGCGCTGCACCAGCAC
>NZ_JAKMAY010000146.1:0-14311 GCF_022015835.1 Streptomyces sp. ICN903
GGGTGGGCAGCTTGGTGCCCGGCCCCATCGCCCCCAGCACCCACCGCTGGCGCCCCGTGTCCCGTGTGAAGGCGTCGGCCACCTCGCGCGCCACCCGGGCCCCGGCCTCGGACAGCTCATACACCCGGCCGGCGATGTCGTACTCCGCCAGCGCCGCGTGGTTGGCGCCGAAGGTGTTGGTCTCCACACAGTCCACACCCACCGCCAGATACGCCTCGTGCACCGAGGCCACGATGTCGGGGCGGGTGACGTTGAGGACCTCGTTGCAGCCCTCCAGCTGCTGGAAGTCCTCCAGCGACGGATCGGCCGCCTGCAGCATCGTGCCCATCGCCCCGTCGGCCACCACCACCCGCGAGGACAACGCCTCACGCAGCAGTCGGGCTCTCGGTCCGGCCGCGGTCACGGCAGCTCCTTCAGATACGGGACGACCCGGGCCGCCGTCGGCACTCCGTAGGACGTGCGCAACCTGGCCAGGAGGGACTCGCGGTACAGCCGGTACTCCTGCGTGCCGATGTAGTCGAGGGCTGTCGCGGCGACGGTGCAGCCGAACCGTGCCGCGACCTCATGCGGGAGGTTCCAGGACAGGGCCGCGACGAATCCCGCCCTGAAGGCGTCGCCGACGCCCGTCGGATCGACGACGCCCTCGACCGGTACCGCCGGGACCTCGATGTCCGGCCGACCCTTCCGCCGAAGACGGACGCCCGCGTCGCCCAGCGTCGTGACCCAGCACCCGACGCGGTCGAGGATCTGAGATGTGCTCCAGCCGGAGCGCTCCTGGAGCAGCGCCGCCTCGTACTCGTTGCCGAACAGCCAGCGTGCGCCCTCGAGGAGCCGCCGGACCTCGTCCCGCTCGAGTCTGGCCAACTGCTGGGAGGGGTCGGCCGCGAAGGGGATGCTCAGGGCCCGGCAGGTGTCGGTGTGCCGGATCATCGCCTCGGGGTCGTCGGGTGAGATCACGACGAGGTCGAGGCGGCCCACCCGGGCGATCACCCGGCACAGGTCGATGGTGCGCGCCTCCGTCATGGCACCCGCGTAGAAGGTGGCGATCTGGTTCTGCACCCGGTCGGTCGTGCAGACGAACCGGGCGGTGTGCCGGCTCTCGCTGATGTGCACCGAGTCGGTGTCGATTCCGTGTTCCTTGAGATGGATGCGGTAGGGCTCGAAGTCGCCGCCTGCCGCGCCGACGAGCACGGGACGCAGGCCCAGCAACCCCAGTCCGTAGCAGATGTTCGCGGCCACTCCCCCGCGGCGGACTTCGAGCCGGTCGGCAAGGAAGGACAGCGAGACCCGTTCCAGCCGTTCGGCCAGGAGTTGGTCGGTGAAGACCCCGGGGAAGGTGAGCAGGTGGTCGGTGGCGATCGAACCGGTTACAGCTGTTCGCACGGTGCTGTCCCCCTTTTCCGTCAGTTCCGGCAGCCGGCCGCGGTACGCAGCCGCTGGGCCCGGTCGGTGCGCTCCCAGGTGAAGTCGTCCAGTTCCCGGCCGAAGTGGCCGTAGGCGGCGGTCTGCGCGTAGATCGGGCGCAGCAGGTCCAGGTCGCGGATGATCGCGGCCGGCCGCAGGTCGAAGACCTGCGTGATGGCCTGCTCGATCTTCTCCACCTCGACGGTGGCCGTGCCGAAGGTCTCCACGAACAGCCCCACCGGCTCGGCCTTGCCGATCGCGTAGGCCACCTGCACCTCGCACCGGGACGCCAGCCCGGCGGCCACCACGTTCTTGGCCACCCACCGCATGGCGTAGGCGGCCGAGCGGTCCACCTTGGACGGGTCCTTGCCGGAGAACGCCCCGCCGCCGTGCCGGGCCATGCCGCCGTAGGTGTCGATGATGATCTTCCGGCCGGTCAGGCCCGCGTCCCCCATCGGCCCGCCGATCTCGAACCGGCCCGTGGGGTTGACCAGCAGCCGGTACCCGTCGGTGTCCAGCTTGACGCCGTCCCGGGCGAGAGCGGTCAGCTCCGGTTCGACGACGAACTCGCGGATGTCGGGGGCCAGCAGTGCGCCGACGTCGATGTCGGAGGCGTGCTGGGAGGAGACCACCACGGTGTCCAGCCGCACCGCCTTGTCGCCGTCGTACTCGATGGTCACCTGCGTCTTGCCGTCCGGGCGCAGGTACGGCATGGCCCCGTCCTTGCGGACCTGGGCGAGCCGCGAGGACAGCCGGTGGGCGAGGGTGATGGGCAGCGGCATCAGCTCGGGCGTCTCGTCGCAGGCGTAGCCGAACATCAGGCCCTGGTCGCCGGCGCCCTGCCGGTCCAGCTCGTCCCCCCGCCCCTCCGGGGCGGCACCCTCGACCCGGGTCTCGTAGGCGGTGTCCACGCCCTGGGCGATGTCCGGGGACTGCGCCCCGATGGACACCGACACCCCGCAGGAGGCCCCGTCGAAGCCCTTCTTGGACGAGTCGTAGCCGATCTCCAGGACGGCGTTGCGCACCAGGGTGGGGATGTCGGCGTACGCGGCGGTGGTGACCTCGCCGGCCACGTGCACCTGGCCGGTGGTGATCAGCGTCTCCACCGCCACCCTCGCCCCGGGGTCCTGGGCGAGGATGGCGTCGAGGACGGTGTCGCTGATCCGGTCGGCGATCTTGTCGGGGTGGCCCTCGGTCACGGACTCCGAGGTGAACAGTCGGGAGGCCATCTCAGCTCACCCGCGTCTTGAAGAAGGTCCGGTCGATGGCCTCGAGGGTGCGGATCGAGTCGACCTCCAGGGTGTCCATGTCGATGGACTGCCCGCTCACCTGCTCCAGCAGGAAGACGAACTCGACGAAGGACAGGGAGTCGATGAGCCGGTTCTCGATGAGGTCCAGGTCGGGGGCGATGTCGTCACGGTCCGGGTGGCGCTTGACGATCCACGCCTTCACCTGGTCGAGTCCGTCGGTCATGGGGTCTCTCCTTTGGGTTCAGTGATGATGGGCGCGGCCACAGCGACCGCGTAGTCGACGTCGTGGCTGATGCTCACCGTGACCTCGGTGATCCCGGAGGCGGCGGCCATGCGGCCGGCTCCGCCGCGCAGGTGCACCAGGGGCCAGCCGCCGTCTGAGCGCCGCACCACGATGTCCAGCCAGGGCAGGAAGCGGTCACGCACCCGCAGGGTCTTGAAGGCCGCTTCCTTGGCCGCGATGCGTCCGCAGAGGCTGAGCACGTCCAGCCCGGTGGAGGTGCGGCAGTCCGCTATTTCGCCGGGGGTGAGCATTCGCTCGAAGAATTCCTCGCCGTATTCGTCGAGGAGGCGTCGGACACGCTTGACGGACACGATGTCCATGCCGAGGTTCGCCCAGCCCGGGCCACTGGGGGCGGGGTGGGCCGGCACGTCAGAGCACCGACCTGGCCCGCGCGACCGCTTCGGTGGCGGCCTCCCAGCCCCCGTGGCGCCGGGTGAGTGCCGACAGCCACCGCTCCAGGCCGAAGGCCACGCAACTGGTGAAGACGGGCCCGCCGGTGTCGGCGAGGGTGATGGAGCAGCGGTCTCCGAAGAAGTTGCGGTGGGTGTTGACCGAGGAGATGGCGAGGTCTTCGAAGAGGAACTCGTACTTGACGGGCACCAGGCGCTGCATGAGCGCCTTGGGACCGCCCTTGTCGTAGAAGGGGTCGCAGGCCGCTTCCCTGCGCAGGGGCAGATCGAGTGCCTCGGCGAACGCGGTGATCTTCTCGGCGAACGTCTCCAGGTGCCGCTGGGCGTGTTCCTTGCTGCCCATGGCCACGACCTCACGCATCCGGAAGCCGAGCTGGCGGCGCAGTTGCTCGTACCGCTCCTCCTTGCGGAAGCACCAGCCGACCACCGTTACCAGGGTGTCGGAGGGCACCGCCTGTCCCTGGTGGTGGAGGTAGACGCCGTAGCAGGAGGCCGAGGGCAGTCCCAGCGCGGCCGGCTGGAGCGCGTCGCAGGGGAAGCAGCCGGTCTCGCAGCAGAAGGGCGCGGACTCCCGGCGTTCCAGGTCCAGCGGGGCGACGACGACCGCCTGGTGGGGGAAGTTGTCGTAGTAGTCCAGCCGGGCCAGGTCCGCGGTGGGCAGCAGGGGCGGCAGGGTCATCACACGTGCTCCGGCAGCGACGCCCCAGCTCTCGAAGGTCTCGTCGAGCAGCCGCAGCAGGGCGGTGCCTTCCGGACCGAGGGCCGGAAGGCCGGCACGGTCGTCGATCGGACCCGGTGGTGTCCGGGTCTCTGCGGGTGTGGACATGCGGGCCTCTCAGAGAGGTCGGAACGCGAACGGGACTCGGAAGGGGCCGGTGGCTCAGACGGCCGGGAGGACGTCGTCGCTGAAGATCCCGGTCTTGAGGAAGAAGGCGAGCGGCTTGCGGATCGACCTGCGCTCGATCTCGCGCCGCCGCTCGTCTCCGAGGAGCGCGTTGCGCAGGGCCAGCGGGTCGGGGATGCCTGCGTCGCGGTAGACGTGCGGGTTGTACAGGGAGTTGAGGCTGAACACGACGTAGCGCTTGAGGTAGGCCTCGACCTCGGCGAGCCGCTCCGGGCCGACGGTCTCGCGCATCCGGGTGTGCAGCAGGGAGACGAGCTCGCGGCCGAAGGCGATGTGCCGCGACTCGTCCTGGTGGTGGATGCGGTTGACCTGCCGGATCGTGTCGCAGAGCGTCTCGTCCTGCGCCATGCGGGTGTTGTAGTGGTCGACGAGCTCCTCGAAGAACAGGATGCGCGCGAAGACCAGGAAGTTCTCCACCTCCGGCTCCCAGTCGGAGTCCGCGCGCATCGCGGTGGAGGGGTAGATCTTGTTCCCGTAGCGGCGGCAGAACTCGGCGAAGAACCACATGTGCTCGTTCTCCTCGCCGATGAAGTGGTGGAAGAAGTCCGAGGGGACCTCGAACCCGGGCATGTGGATGCGGCGCACGACCTCGATCAGCAGCTCGCGGATGCCGTGCACGTTGAGGCTGTAGAAGTTGACGCTCTCCCACTTCGAGAGCCGGCGCAGGGTCTCCTCGCCGAGTTCGTCGAACAGCGGGGTGCCGTACGGGGTGAGCAGTTCGGGGCTCATCCACATCCGGTTCTCGTCCAGCCGGTCGGGCCAGACGAACTCCTGGTAGGGGTTGTAGTAGTCCTCGATGGACTTCGTGCTCAGTCTGTCCAGGACTTCCTGGAAGCGGTCGGTGATCGGCAGGGCCGCGGTGGGCATGTTCCCTCCAGTCGTCTTCCGGTGGGTCGTCGGTCACGGGCGGGGGCGGGCCCGGCGGCTCAGGGCCTGGCCTCGTAGACGGCGTTGACCGGGGTCTCGGTGGCGCGGCGCCACCGGGTGAACCCGCCGGCCTCCGCGATCCTGCGGAACGTCTTCTCCCCGGCGTGGTTGCCCAGGGCGTACGGGCCGCGCTGGGCGACGGCGACCGGCAGGCACATCACGGCGGACAGGCTCATGAACATGCGGGCGGCCGGGGTGTCGCCGGTGACGTCGTCGGCGGAGGCGTTGGTCTCCACGAGCATCCAGGTGCCGTCCGCGGCGAGGGTGCCGCGCACATGGGCGGCGGCCGCCTCGGGATCGCCCATGTCGTGCAGGCAGTTGAAGAACGTCACCAGGTCGTAGTCGCGGCCGGGGTAGTCGTCGGCGGAGGCCGTCTCGAAGACCACCCGGTCGCCCAGTCCGGCGTCGTCGGCGAGCTGGCGGGCGATGGAGATCGCCTCTTCGGAGTAGTCGAAGCCGTACACGGTCGCGTTGGGGAAGGCCTCGGCGATCAGTCGCGTCGTGTGGCCGATGCCGCAGCCCACGTCCGCGACACGGCCGCCGTTCGCCAGCTTCTCCGTCACTCCGTCCAGGGCCGGCAGCCACTCGGGGACGAGGCGGTGCTGGTAGGAGGGCTGGAAGAGGCTGCCCATGCCGGTGTCCAGGGCGGGGTCGTGTTCGGCCCAGCCCACGCCCTCGCCGGTGCGGTAGGCGTCGATGAGCTGGTCCTCGGTGGCGTACAGGGCCTTGAGGGCGGTGAAGAAGCCGGCCGTGAAGGTGACCGCGGAGCTGTCGGCGAGGACGGGGGCGTGTGCCGCGGGCAGGGTGTACTGGTTGGAGCTCGGGTGCCTCTCGACGTAGTCGGCGCTGAGCTGCGCGTGGAGCCACTCCTCCGCGTAGCGGGGGGTGATGCCGGTGTGCTTGGCGAGTTCCTCGGGGGTGAGCGGGCCGTGCTCGGCGAGCGCCCGGTACAGGCCCAGACGTTCGCCCAGGGCCACGGTCAGTCCGCGGACGGCGGCGGCCGCGTCCGTGATCACCCTGCGGTGGAACTCGTCGGTTGCGGCGCCGGTGGGCGTGGCGCCGGTGGGCGTGGTGTTCATGAGGTGGCCTCCTCGGTGGTTCGCAGGTCGCAGGTGAACAGGAAGGAGCGGGGGACGCCGGGGACCTGGCGCGGCGGCACGGAGTAGGGCCAGCGCCCGAAGTCGGCGCCCTCCTCACCTGGCTGCTTCACCTCGCGCGGCGACCATCCGCTGTCCTCCAGCAGCCGCTCGGGCTCGTCGGTGCCGAACAGCCAGGGGTTGCCGTCCTCGTCGAGGGCGGACAGGAAGGGACGGGACAGGGGGTTGTCCAGCGCGGCCCGGCTGATCAGGTCTCCGACCAGGACGGAGCCGGCGGCGCTGGAGTCGGACAGGGTGGCCAGCAGGGTCCTCACGGACTCCTCGGTGAGGAAGAACAGCAGGCCCTCGACGACCCACAGGACCGGTTCCTCCGATCGCCATCCGGCCTCCTTCAGCGCCCCGGTCCACTGGCCGGTGAGGTCGACCGCGACGGAGCGGCGGGTGCGGCCGACGGGAGCCGGCTCGCCGGCGAGCATCCGCGCCTTGGCCTCCAGCAGGGCGGGGCGGTCGAGTTCGTAGACGGTGACGCCGTCCGGCCAGGGCAGGCGGTGGAAGCGGGTGTCCATGCCGGCGGCGAGGAACACCACCTGGCGTATGCCTCGTTCGGCGACGGTGCGGACGATCGCCTCGTCCATGTACTTGGTGCGGATGGCCAGGAACGGCACGGTGCCGGCGCCCGCGTACCGCTCGAGCAGAGCGAATCCGGTGTCCGCGGCCACGGTGCGGGCGTAGGGGTCGTGGAACAGCCGGTCCTCACGTTCGGACTCCAGGGCCCGGGCTGCGGCGGTCCACTGGGCTGTGCGGGATACGGCCTCCATGGGAGGTCTCCCTTCGTCTGGTGGTGTGGACGGTCGTGTCCGGCGTCAGCCGCGCAGGCAGGGCGCCGGGTCCATCGCCTCGGGCATCGACACGGGGCGGGCGGCGGAGCGGCGCTTGAAGATGCTGTGCAGGATCATGCTGAACACGACCGTCCCGTCTTCGGCCACCAGCCGGCACCTGGGCTGGACGATGCCGGTGGCGGGATTGCCCAGCGAGGGACGGGAGCCGAGGATCTCGACCTGTGCGGTGAGCCGGTCGCCGGGGCGTACGGGCCGGTGGAAGCGCATCTCGTCGATCCCCGGCGACCCCACGCACTCGCTGTAGACCAGCAGTCCGTCCACGTAGCGCCTCATGAACAGCGCCGCGGTGTGGAAGCCGCTGGCGACCAGCCCTCCGAACGGCGACTGCGCGGCACGCCGCGGGTCGGTGTGGAACGGCTGCGGGTCGAAGCGGGCGCCGAACTCCAGCACCTCCTCCTCGGTCACGGTGACCTGGCCCAACTCGTGCACGTCACCGGCACGGAAGTCCTCGAAGTAGCGCATGCCGTCCCCTCGTCCTCGGTCCATCGCTCCTTGGGCTGAACCAAATTACGAACGAGTCGTTTATTTTGTCAACCCAAAAAAACGAACCTCAGGCGGCCTTCAGCGCCTGCTCGATGTCGTCCCAGAGGTCGTCCGCGTCCTCGATGCCCACGGACATCCGCACCGCGCCCGGTGCGATTCCCGCCTCCCGGAGCGCACGGTCGTCCAGCTCCCGGTGCGAGGTGCTGGCCGGATGGGTCACCAGCGTCTCCACACCCCCCAGCGACAGGGCCAGCCGCGCGATCCGCAGCCCCTCGACGAAGCGGCGTCCGGCCTCCCGCCCTCCCCGCAACTCGAAGGAGAGCATCCCTCCGAAGCCGGACAGCAGCGCGCGAGCCCGCTCGTGGGACGGATGCCCGGGCAGACCGGGCCACTGGACCCGCGCCACGGCCGGATGCGCCTCCAGCCGCTCCGCCAGCACCGAGGCGTTGGCGCAGTGCCGGCTCATCCGCAGCGGCAGGGTCTGTATGCCCCTCAGCGTCAGCCAGGCCGCGAACGGGTCGGCGGTGGAGCCCAGTTCGACCGCCCTGGTCCACACGGTCCCGTGGAGCGCGTGGTCGGCGAAGACGGCGGCGCCGCCGACCACGTCGGAATGACCGCCGAGGTACTTGGTCGTGGAGTGGACCACGATGTCCGCGCCGTACTCGATGGGCCTGCACAGCACGGGGGAGGCGAGGGAGTTGTCGACCACCGTGACGACTCCGCGGGCTCCGGCCGCGGCCAGGAGACCGGGCAGGTCGGGGATCTGGCCGGTCGGATTGGCGATGGTCTCCAGGAACAGCAGCCGGGTGGTGGGACGGACGCGCGCCTCGAAGTCCGCCGCGTCCTCGGCCCGGATCCGATCCACGACGACGCCGAACCTCTGGGCGAGGTCGGAGAGCACCGCGTGCGTGCCCCCGTACAGGCAGCTCTGCGCCAGCACATGGTCTCCGGGTCGCAGCAGCGCGAGCAGCGTGCCGCTGATCGCACCCATACCCGAAGCGGTGGCGATCGCGGCCGCGCCGCCCTCCAGGTCGGCGAGCACGCGCTCCAGCACCTGGACGGTGGGGTTGCCGCGCCTGCTGTAGACGAAGTCGCCGCCCGGTTCCGCCATGGCGGCGGCGAGCTTGTCCACGGAGTCGAACGCGAACGCCGAGGAGCGGACGATCGGCACGCTCAGCGGCCTTCCGTCCCCCTGTGCCGCGGCGGCCGCGGCGTGCACCGCCCGCGTCCGCAGACGCGGCCCGCCGCTGTGCTGTTCCGTCTGTTCCCTCATGTCGGTCGTTCCTTCCGTCGCGGGATGGGAGAGCCGTGGTGAACGCGCGGGGCGGGGCGTCACGATCCGATCCGGCCGGAGGCGGTTCCGGGAGGGGGAGGCGTTTTCCGGCGCAACGGCGGATCGCGTTCCGCGGCGCCGCACGGGACGGCCCGCGCGGGGTGTCCGCGCCTTCCGCGGCCCGGGCACCCCGCGCGGGCGTCCGGGCACCGGCGGAACACAGCCGCACCCACATACCCCTCGGGGGTATGTGGGCACGCTAGCTCACCCCAGGGGGGTATGTGAAGAACCGCTTCCCGGTACCGGAGGCGGGAAGCGGACGACGGCAGGGACTCCGCTCACGCCGCCGGCAGCGGCGCGTGGGCACGGCCGGAGGCGGGAGCCGGGGGCGCGGCGGTCGCGCGGGCCGCACCGGTCACGCGGAAAAGGGGCGGCCGCTCGGGGAGAGGAAGCGGCGGCGGGCGCGGCCGCCCCGGCCCGGGCGTCGGTCAGCCCCAGGCGCAGGTGCTGGTCCCCGCGCGAGCGGGGGTGATCCGTGCGAGGCGATCGCCACGACGGGCCGCGCGGCCTGGTCCCCGCGCGAGCGGGGGATCCGGCGGACGGCACGCCGAGGGCGAAGCCGGGCCCCCGCTCTCCACGCGAGCGGAGGTGTTCCGGTCCGGGTAAGCAGCCGATGACCTCACGCGCGTCACCTCCGCGCGCAAGGCGTCGCTTTGCCTGAACGGTCTCAGCCGGTCAGCGGAGAGGACACACCCCATACTCTCGGAGAGTGCGGGAGACTTGGCGGTCCTGCGCATGGCTCGTCGGGGACTGGCTGAAGAAAGTCCCTGAGAAGTCCCTGAAGCCCCGGCGATCGGTTTCCCGCTTCCGTAACGGCAGGTCAGGACTTGATCGACTGTCCGGGAAGCCTGTAGGTCAAGTACAAGGAGACCGCCCGCGGCGGGCTCGCCGTCAACGTCATCGAGTGCTGAGAAGGCCGCCCTGACCTGCGATTCCTGACCTTTCGGAACTGTCGGGCCCTTTCTCGTCTACACAACGGAAAGTCCCTGGGAAGTCCCTCGGGCGGAGCGGGAATGCGTGAGGATCTCGGGGGCGGGACGGCGGTGGCGGTGCGGCTTGTCGCCGCTCGGAACGAGGTCGCGCTCCTCCCCGGTGTGCGCTCGTGGCCCGTACGACGTGGCCGGGGTGTGCCGTCGTCCGTGACGGCACACCCCGGCCCGTTCCGTGCGGTCGGTCAGCTGTGGATCACGATGGACCCACGGCTGATCGCGGTCGTCGCCGCGGCGTCGTCCGCGGCTTCCGGCTGGTTGTCGAACACGACAGTGCCGCTGTCGGCGTTCCAGACCTTGATCCGGTAGGTGTCGTCACCGCCGCTCTTGCCGGCGTCCACAACGGAGACCAGGAACCTGTAACCATCCTCGCCGTTGACCGTTCCGGTCCCCTTGTAGATCGCCCTGCTCCCGCTCACGACCAGCCAGTCGTACGACGTGGAGTGGAAGTTCAGGCTTCCCGCCTTGAACTGGAACTCGGTCTGCCCGTTGGGAGTGGTGGCGCCCTTCTGGTACTTCGAGACGAACCCGAACCGCCCGGGGCCACTCACCGAGGGATCGGCGGGGTAGGAGCCCTCGGTGACATCGATCCAGCCGCCGCCGGTGACGAAACCGGCCGACGGGTCGTAGACGACCACGTAGTTCGGCGAGCACTTCTCGTCGGATGCGCCGTCGTCGTCGGTCACCGTGAGGCAGATCGTGTAGATGCCGGCCGCCGTGTAGGTGTGGGAGCCGTCGACCTGGCCGCCGGCGGCCGTGGGCTCACTCGTGGAACCGTCCCCCCAGTCGATGGAGGCGGTGTGGGTGTCGTTGGCGCCGGAGTCGGTGTAGTCGGCGTCCAGGGACAGGGGAGTGCCGACCGCCACCGGGTCCACCGGAGTGGAGACCCCACCGATCACCGGCGCCACGTTCGTCACCGTCAGGTCGGCGGTGTCGGACACCGGCGCGTTGACGCCGTCGTCGGTGGTGAGCGTCAGTCGGTACCCGCCGTCGTCGGTGCAGGTGACGGTGGTCTCCAGGGCCGAGTCGTCCTCGAAGGAGCAGACCGCACCGGCGTCCACGCCGCTGACCGGCTCGTAGGTCCACTTATGGGTGAGCGGATCGCCGTTGACATCACTCGCGGTCGCGTCGAGGGCGACCGTGGAGCCCTCGGCTCCGGAGTAGGGCCCTCCGGGGTCGTTCACCGGCGGCGTGTTCTTCCAGGCGGCCTTGGCCGATGCGAAGGGTTCGCCGGCGTCGCACGTCCCGTTCCCGTTGACGTCGTAGCAGGCGCTGATCGAGTCGACTCCGACCGTCGTACCGGTGTAGGTGAAGGTCGCCCGGCCCGCGGTGTCGGTGGTGCCCGAGCCCGGGACGGCGTGCGCGCCCGCGGTCTGGAAGAGAATCGGCGCGCCGGAGACCGCCGGCGGCTCCGCACCGATCTCGGTGAGTGTCGCGGTGACGGTGTGGTCCGTGCCGGTGTCCAGGGTCGTCTCGACCGGGGTGAGGTCGAGCTGGTACGGCTTGGGCTGCGCACCCGGCTTGCACTGGGTCCCCGGGTCGGGCACGAATCCCACGCGCAGGTTGTCGACGAACGTCGCCGAGTCGAGGATGCGGTCGCCCTGGTCGAAGATGGACAGGTAGAGCGTGTGGGTGCCCGGGGTGACCTGTTTCGCGGCGGACAGCAGCGGGGTGGCCCCGTCGTAGGTGGTGCCCGCCGCGTTCTCCGAGCTGAAACCGCCGAGGCCGACCGCGTTGACGCTCACCACCTCGTTGTCGGCGTCGAAGGCGAAGTTGTTCGGCGCGTTGATTTCACTGCCCGACGTGGTCCAGTTGCTGTTGTCCAACTCCGCGATGAAGGCGTCGTTGAAGGCACTGCCCACCCACTCCGGGTATTCCTCGCTGTAGAACTGGAAGTCGAAGCTCAGACAGTTCGCCGTCTCGGGTACCCGCACGTCGACCGTGAAGACCGACACGTCGAAATCTGTGTTGCCCCGGACGTTTCCGCCGGACAGGTCGGTCGTCTTGTCCCCTTCCGTGTTCGGGTCGTCGGCCGAGGCGGCATTGCCGCTGGTCAGGATGGTGAAAGTGGAGCCGTTGGTCGGGAAGTTCGACAACGGCGAATCTCCGACTCCGTTGGCCACGGCACCGGCCAGGCTCTCGAATCCGGCACCGACGACGTCCGCTCCCGGTCCGGCCAGGGCCGAGGCCATGGCGTTCGCGTTCGAGTCGTTGCCGATGGCCGCGACGGCCGGTGAGGCCGTCAACAGCGTCGATGTTCCAGTGAGGGCCAGAAAGCCGGCACCGGCTATCAGACCCCGTGCCCACCTCCGCTTCGTGGCGTGCGGAAGCGATTTTCTCGACATGATCCCCCCAGCTGTCTCCGGAGGGCCGGAATGCGTTACGCGAAAGCGCCCCACTCCCGTGAGCGAGAAACAGGCCCCCTGGAACTCGCTTGACACCGACGGAAGCTAGCACGCTCCTGATCGAACGGGCAGATGAGCGACGCCGTCAGGTGTCGCACCGGAATCGGGAAACACATCTCTCCGCGCCCGCGCGCCGATTGACATTTTCCTCCCGCTCCCCCTTCACCGCTGCGAGAGGAGAAAGGCGTGAACTCTGGTGGCTTCTGTGAAACGAGTCGCCTTCCGTGCCGGCCGGCCTCCCGCACATCTCGGGACCGGAGGGGGCTCCTCTCCCCCGGGAAGCGCGCCCTGGGGGATCCAGTTCCGAGGGGACGTGGAGGGACGCTGTCACGTTGCCGGGCGTGAGGAGTTGCCGTCTTTCCGAACCGGGGCCGTGAATCGTTCCGGTGTGGCTCCCGGCCAAGGAGTACGCGCCGATGACCAGTGGGAACGTGACTGATACCGAGACCGTCGAGCCGTCTGAGCCGAAGATCGTCAAGAAGCGGCAGGAGCGCCCGGCCGGCGTCCGCTGTTGGCCGGCTCCCTCTCCGCGAAGGGATTGACCACCGGCGAGGTCCAGGGGTCCACCTCTCGGAGGTCTACGGCGCCGAGGGGCTCCCGGTCCGCCTGTTCGGCCGCACAGGGCCCGCGCCCCGCTCCGTCCCCGGTCCGTGCTCCCGGGCTGGGGACGGTGGTGTTCCGCTCCGTCCCCGTGGTCGCGCGATCGCGTCCGGCGCCGCAAGCCACCTTCCGGAAGTGATCCGGAACTTACGAAGGCAACTCATCACTCGCCACCTGCCCAATCGCGAGAGCTGATGGAAGAAATCGATGACCCTCCATCGCCCGTGGCCCCTGATCAGCGGTTACGTAGCGCAGGGAGAGTTCACGGCACCAGGGTCTTTCCGTAATCTTTGCGGAAACCATTGACAACCCATCAGGGCGAACCAACACTGTCGGCGTCGACAGGCCCCGACCGTTGTCGACCCGGGCCACCCCTGCCGTGGCCCGGCCCTCGGTCGCCGGCCGTGCGGCGACCGACCGATCGACCCCCACGGTCGTCGTACGGCACCGGCACACGGCGGCCGGCCCCGCCCGGGGCCGGCCGCCGAAGAGTCCGCAGGTCCGTACGCGCTGCCCGGCATCGCCGCCGATCCCTACGAGGAGGCACGCACATGCACGACGCACCCGCACAGCGGAAGAGACGCAGACCCGGCCGCATCGGGCTGTTGCCCAGGGGCAGCCGGTTCGCCCGGCTGAAGCTGCTCATCGCCAGTGCCTGCGCCGCACTGCTCGCGACCCTGGCACTCCCGCCCGGCGCCGCCCACGCCCAGACCGTCACCTCGAACCAGACGGGCAACCACGGCGGGTACTTCTACTCCTTCTGGACCGACGCCCCGGGCACGGTCTCCGCCACCA
Organism: Streptomyces sp. ICN903; assembly: GCF_022015835.1. Lineage (NCBI taxonomy): Bacteria > Bacillati > Actinomycetota > Actinomycetes > Kitasatosporales > Streptomycetaceae > Streptomyces > Streptomyces sp. ICN903. Next base: position 13,780 of record NZ_JAKMAY010000146.1, read on the forward strand.
TGGGGAACGGTGGCAACTACAGCACCTCCTGGCGCAACACCGGCAACTTCGTCATCGGCAAGGGCTGGAGCACCGGCGGCCGCCGGACCGTGACCTACTCCGGCAGCTTCAACCCGTCCGGCAACGCCTACCTGACGCTCTACGGGTGGTCCAGGAACCCGCTGGTCGAGTACTACATCGTCGACAACTGGGGCACCTACCGGCCCACCGGGACCTTCATGGGCACGGTCACCACCGACGGCGGCACGTACGACATCTACAAGACGACCCGGTACAACGCCCCCTCCATCGAGGGCACCAGGACCTTCGACCAGTACTGGAGCGTCCGCCAGCAGAAGCGGACCGGCGGCACCATCACCACCGGCAACCACTTCGACGCCTGGGCCCGGGCCGGAATGCAGCTGGGCAGCCACGACTACATGATCATGGCGACCGAGGGCTACCAGAGCAGCGGCAGCTCCAACATCAACGTGAGCTGACGGCGGCGCCCCGGCCGGGGCTCGCGCAGGGCCGCACCCGTGGCGCGGTGGCC
>NZ_JAKMAY010000147.1:0-3147 GCF_022015835.1 Streptomyces sp. ICN903
CGGGGGAGCGGTGGGCGTGCGGGTCTTCTCCACCTCGGGCCGCGAGGTCGACCTGGAGACGGGCGACCCGGTCCTCGGAGTGCCGGCTTCGCCAGGAGCGCTCCCGGTCGTTGGAGGAACGATTCTGCCAGGAGCGGTCCCGGTCATCGTACGAACGGTTCTGCCACGAGTGGGAGCGGTCGTCGGCGGTCGTCGGCCGGTCCATGCACGCCAGGGCCGCGGTGGGCACTCCCAGGACGGTCACGGCGATGGCCGCGACGGATATCTTCCGGTAGCGCCCCGTTCTGCGGTGCTTGCTCATATGTGACCCCAATCGTCGGATCGCGGATCCCCCCGGGACATGGACGACCCGCACGGAACCCACCTCTGAGCTGTGGAAACGCGGTGCGGGCCGTCATTGTCGGGAGCGCTCGGCCGACGGGGCAACGCGCCTTGGTACTACGCCGCCTCGTAGGTCCCCGCGCCTCTTGCGGGCCGCACGGGACCGTGCCGGGGCGGGCGCCGGGGCGAGTGGTGGCGCCGTGTCGTCCCGTCAGGAGCCGCCCTCTGCCGCCGTGCACGGAGGAGGGCGCGGAGCGGGGCGGGGCCCGTCGGACCGGGCGCACGGTATGACCGTTTCGAGCGGGACGGACCTCTATGTCCACCGGGTGCCGTCTACTATCCGGCAGGCGTAGTACCGATAAGGGCTGTGACGGATGTCACGGAACCGGTGGGTGTCCGCACCGCGCACTGCGCGCCGCCGAGGGTGCGCGGACCGGCGGGGAGGGGCTGGTCGAGGCGGTCCGCGAGGCCCTGCGCACCGCGGTCCGCGGTCTGCGGGTCTGACCGGCGCCGTGCGCGGGCGTGTCGCTTTCTCCGGTCGGCCATCGGAAGTGTTACCAGGGGTAGCATGCGTGGCACCCCTTGATTTACATTCTGTCTAACAAGCCTGGCGGGCGTCTTCGGCAGGCCGCGGGACGCGGAAGCGGACCGGCGGCACCGCGGCCGCCCCGGCGCAGCGGGCGGACAGGGAACGTCGCACACGGTTCGAGGAGCGCACATGGCGAGCAGCACCGGCATCGTCCGACCGGCGGGACGGCCGACGGGACCACAGGCGGAACAACCGGCGGAACACGACCGGCACGACGAGCAGGACGTCGCCCGCCGGCTGCTCGACTCGGCGGCGAGGCTGGCCTACGACCCGGCCGTCGAGGTGGACTGGGAGACGCCGCTGGACAAGGACTTCCACGGAGCCAGCCCCGAGTGGAGCACCCTCTACGGCACCCCGTACTGGGACGAGCTGACCGAGGAGCAGCGCAAGGAGCTGACGCGGCAGGAGGCCGCCTCGGTGGCCAGCACCGGCATCTGGTTCGAGATGATCCTCCAGCAGATGGTGCTGCGCGACATCTACTCCAAGGACCCGACCAGCGCCGAGTTCCAGTGGGCGCTGACCGAGATCGCCGAGGAGTGCCGGCACTCGATCATGTTCGCCCGCGGGGCCCGGAAACTGGGCGCCCCGCCCTACCGTCCGCACCGGTTCGCCTTCGAACTCGGCCGGGCTTTTAAAACGCTGGCGTTCGGCGAGGCGGCGTACGCGGCGATCCTGGTCGCCGAGGAGGTCCTCGACGTCATGCAGCGCGACTGGATGCGCGACGAGCGGGTCGTGCCGTTCGTCCGCACCATCAACAACATCCATGTCGTCGAGGAGTCCCGGCACATGAAGTTCGCCCGCGACGAGACGCGCAAGCGCCTGGCGGGCGCCGGCCGGCTGCGCCGCCGGATCCATGCCCTGGTGATCGCGATCGCGGCCTACGTCATCGTCACCAGCATGGTGAACCGCGAGGTGTACGCCAACGCCGGGCTCGACGAGAAGCGCGCGGTGCGGGAGGCGAGGACCAACGAGCACCACAAGGCGATGATGCGCTCCAGCTGCTCGGGCCTGATGGACTTCCTCGCCTCCGCCGGCCTGCTGACGAAGCCGGCGCTGGTGTTCTACAAGCGCGCCAACCTCATCTGAGACCGGACGGGCCGCGACATGACCCACGTCATCACCCAGAACTGCTGCGCCGACGCCACCTGCGTCGCCGTCTGCCCGGTCAACTGCATCCACCCGACCCCGCAGGAGAGGGACTTCGGCAGCACGGAGATGCTGTACGTCGACCCCGGGGCGTGCATCGACTGCGGCGCCTGCGCGGACGCCTGCCCGGTGGACGCGATCATTCCGGAGGACCGGCTGTCGGGAGCGCAGCGGGAGTACGCCGCCGTCAACGCGGCGTACTTCGAAGACCGCGCTGATGCCGAAGACCGCGCGGACGGCGGCTCCGGCTCTGAACCCGCCGACCACGGGCCGAACTTCCACGCCTGGGGCAGGCCGGCGTTCGAGCGCGTCCTGCCCTCCGACTTCCCACCGCTGCGGATCGCGGTGGTCGGCACCGGCCCGGCCGGTATGTACGCCGCCGAGGACCTGCTGCTCCACACGGGCGCCGAGGTGACCCTCGTCGACCGGATGCCGGTGGCCGGCGGCCTCGTGCGCTACGGGGTGGCCCCCGACCACCCCGGGACCAAGGGGGTCGGGGACACCTTCGCGCGGCTGTACGCGCACCCGCGGGTCCGGATGTACCTGGGCCTGGAGGTGGGCGCCGACGTCACCGCGCGGGAACTGGCCGCACACCACGACGCGGTCGTCTACGCCGTCGGGGCCCGCGCCGGCCGCCGCCTGGGGATCCCGGGCGAGGACCTGCCCGGGAGCATCTCCGCGACCACGCTGGTGGCCTGGTACAACGCCCATCCGGAGACGGCCCCGGACGCCGTCGATCCGTCCGCGGAGCGGGTGGTCGTGGTCGGCAACGGCAACGTCGCCCTCGACGCCGCCCGGATCCTGACGGCCGATCCGGAGGAGCTGGCCGGTACCGACATCGCCGCCCACGCGCTCGGCGCGCTGCGCGCCGGAAAGGTGCGGGAGGTGGTCCTCCTCGGACGCCGGGGCCCGGAGGAGGCGGCGTACACCAGGCCGGAGTTGCTGGCCCTGAAGCATCTGCCGGGTGTGGAACTGGTCGTGGACGACCACGACCCCCGCGTCGCCGGGAGCATCGACTCGGCCGGTCCGGGGGACAAGGCGGCCGTACTGCGGGACGTCTCCCGGCAGGCGGTCAACTGGTCCCTCCCGCC
>NZ_JAKMAY010000147.1:3157-14300 GCF_022015835.1 Streptomyces sp. ICN903
CGGCGCATCGTGCTGCGCTTCCACAGCGCGCCGACGGAGGTGCTCGGCGACGGGCGCGTACGGGCGGTGCGCACCACGGCGGTGGAGGGGGAGCCGGAGATACCGGCAGGCCTGGTGGTACGGGCGGTCGGCTACCGCGGCGCCCCGGTCCCCGGGCTGCCCTTCGACGAGGCCACCGGCACCGTCCCGCACGAGGGCGGGCGCGTGACCGGGCGGCCGGGGACGTACGTCGTGGGCTGGATCAAACGCGGCCCCTCGGGCGGTATCGGAGCCAACCGCGCCTGCGCGGCCGAGACGGTCGGCACCCTGCTCGCCGACGCGATCGAGGGCGCCCTGCCCCCGCCCGAGCACGGTGCGAGGGCCTTCCGCCGACTGATGAGGAGCCGCAACCGCCGCCTGGTCGACGCCCGCGGCCAGGCCGCGATCGACCGGGTGGAGGTGGCCCGCGGGCTGCGGGCCGGACGGCCCCGGGAGAAACTGGCCACCGTCCCCGAACTGGTGGCGGCGGCCAGGAGTGGCCGTCGGCGGCTTCCGGGCTGAGAGGCCCGTCCCGCTCCGGGCTCACCTTCGGGCTTCCGGTCCGGAGCGGGACGGGTGGCGGCCCCGCGCGGTCGGCTGCCCCGCCCGGGAAGCGTCAGGGAGCGGGCCGCCGGCCGCGGTCGGTCCTGGCCTCGAGAGCGTGCAGAACGGCCACCATGTCACGGTCGCCGTGCCCCAGCGCGACCGTCTCGCCGAAGAGGGCGTGGCAGACCTCCAGCAGGGGGGAGGCCAGACCGGCCTCCCGGGCCGCCTCGTGGATCAGCCGGTTGTTCTTCAGCACGTCCAGGGCGGCGGCCTGGACGCCGAAGTCGCGCGCCAGCAGTTTGGGCGCCTTCATGCGGGAGACGCCGCTGGCCATCGGGCCGGCGTCGAGCACGTCCAGGAACAGCCGCCGGTCCAGACCGTGGCGGTCGGCGAAGTGGAACGCCTCGGTGAACCCGGTGACCAGGGTGATCAGGAACAGGTTCACCGAGAGCTTCATCAGCAGCGCGTTCGGAGCGGGCCCGCACGCGAACACCTCCCGGCACATCGGCCGCAGCAGCGGGCGCACCGCCTCCACGGCCGCCGGCTCCCCGGCTACCATCGCCACCAGCTGCCCCGCCTCGGCGGGCACTCGGGAACCGGAGACGGGGGCCTCGACGTAACCGCCGCCGGCCGCGCGGACGTCGGCCTCCAGCCCGCGCGAGTAGTGGGGCGAGGTCGTCCCCATGTGGACGACCGTGCGCCCGGCGACGCGCGGGGCGAAGTCCGGTGTGCCGCGGCCCAGTACGACGTCCGTCGCCGCCTCGTCGGCCAGCATCAGGAAGACGGTGCCGGCCCGCTCGAAGACCCCGGAGGGGCTCGCCGCCACCTCGGCCCCGGCCGCGCGCAGCGGCTCGCTCCTGGCGGCGGTGCGGTTCCAGACGACCGGCGCCATGCCGGCGCGGGCCAGATTCAGCGCCATGGGCTGCCCCATGACACCGAGACCGATGAAACCCACGTCCACGCTGTGCCGCCCTTCCGGCCGAGGGGCCGCGGCCCTCGCCCGCATGGCCGCCTGCCCCACCCTCTATGACAACCGTCATAGTAGCGGTGATTATGACGTGTGTCATAGCGCCGGGCGCGGGTCGTTCCGGGGCGGAGCGCATGGGGCCTCTCCCGCACCGGTGCGGCCGGTGCGGCACCGATAGGCTGGCCGGACCGGCCGGGCGAGTGCCCTCGCCCGGTTCGCCAGGGGATCGGAGGTCGGCGGTGACGGTTTCCCGGCGGGGACCGCGCGAGCGGATGGTCTTCAGCGCGGCCCAGCTCATCCGGCGCGACGGAGTCGCCGCGACCGGTCTGCGCGATGTCGTCGCACACGCGCAGGCCCCGAGGGGGTCGCTGCGGCACTACTTCCCGGGCGGCAAGGAGCAGCTCGTCAACGAGGCCGTGGAGTGGGCCGGCCGCTACGCGGCCAAGCGCGTGGACCGGTTCCTGGCCGAGATGCCCGAGCCGTCACCGAGCCGCCTGTTCGAGGCGATGGTGCGCCAGTGGACCGACGAGTACCGGTCGGCCGGGTTCGCGACGGGCTGCCCCGTCGTCGCCGCGACGGTGGACCGCGCCGGCTCCGCCGAGTCCACCAGGCAGGCCGCCGCCGCCGCGTTCGACGCCTGGAACCGGCCGGTGGCGCGGGCGCTGACGGAGATGGGCGTGCCGGCCGGCCGGGCCGCCTCGCTGGCGACCCTGATGATCAGCGCGCTGGAGGGGGCGATCGTGATCGCCAGGGCCGAGCGCGACGTACGCGCCCTGGAGACAGTGGCGCGGGAACTCGGCCCCCTCCTGGACGCCGGCGTGGCCCCCCGGGACTGACGCCCGCGCCGGGAGGAACCGGGCGGCGGTGGTGGCGGAGCATAGCGTGGGCATACGGAGGCCGGGGCCGACGCGTGCCCGGTACGGCGAAGGGAGCGCACACCATGGCGACCGCACAGCGCATGGTGGTCATCGGAGGCAACGCGGCGGGCATGTCCGCCGCCTCGCAGGCACGCAGACTGAAGCGGCCCGGGGAACTGGAGATCATCGCCCTCGAACGGGGCGGTTACACCTCCTACTCCGCCTGCGGCATCCCCTACTGGGTCGGCGGTGATGTCACGGCCGCCGACGACCTGATCGCACGGACCCCCGAGGAGCACCGCGAGCGGGGCATCGACCTGCGGCTGCACACGGAGGTCACCGAACTCGACCCGGACGGCTGCCGCGTCCGCGTCCTCGGCGACGGTGACGGCGGCGGCCCCGGGAAGTGGCTGGGCTACGACCACCTGGTCATCGCCACCGGCGCTCGCCCCCTGCGCCCCGGCCTGCCGGGCATCGAAGCGCCGGGCGTGCACGGAGTGCAGACCATGGACGACGGCAGATCCCTGCTGGAGACCCTGGAGGAGACCGAGTCGGCGCGCACCCGGCGGCGCGCGGTCGTGGTCGGCGCCGGCTACATCGGTGTGGAGATGGCCGAGGCACTGGTCCGCCGCGGCTACCGGGTCACGGTGCTGGACCGGGCCGAGGAGCCGATGACCACACTGGACCCCGACATGGGCCGGCTCGTGCGCGAGGCGATGGCCGGTATGGGCATCGAGACGGTCACCGAAGCCGCCGTCACCGCCGTCCGCACCGGTGCGGACGGCCGGGTGCGGGCGGTCGCCACCGAGGACGCCGAGTACGAGGCCGACCTGGTGGTCCTCGGACTGGGAGTGCGGCCCGAGACCGGGCTCGCACGCGAGGCGGGACTGCCGCTGGGGGAGTCCGGAGGCCTGCTCACCGACCTGGCGATGCGGGTGCGCGGGAGGGAGAACATCTGGGCCGGCGGAGACTGCGTCGAGGTCCTGGACCTCGTCTCCGGCCTCGACCGCCACATCGCGCTGGGCACGCACGCCAACAAGCACGGTCAGGTCATCGGCACCAACATCGGCGGGGGCTACGCCACCTTCCCCGGCGTCGTCGGCACGGCCGTCAGCAAGGTCTGCGACCTGGAGATCGCCCGCACCGGCCTGCTGGAGAGCCAGGCCAGGGCCGCAGGACTGCGGTTCGTGACCGTGACGATCGAGTCGACCAGCCGCGCCGGCTACTACCCGGGTGCCGCGCCGATGCGTGTGAAGATGCTCGCCGAGCACCGCACGGGCCGCCTGCTGGGCGTGCAGATCGTCGGACGCGAGGGCGCGGGCAAACGCGTGGACGTGGCCGCGGTCGCCCTGTCCGCGTCCATGACGGTCGAGCAGATGACGTTCCTGGACCTGGGATACGCGCCGCCGTTCTCCCCGCTGTGGGATCCGGTGCTGGTGGCGGCCCGGAAGGCGACCGCGGCGGTGCGCCGGGCCGGCGCGCACTGACGACACGGCGCACCACCCCCTCCCGTTCCCGGCACCGGCGCGCCTACCGTTTCCGCCGGGGGTGACGCACTCCCCGGCAGGACGCCCCGACCCGTGGGAGGCCACTGATGACGACCGCGCCCGTACACGTGACCACCTGGCAGGACGGCGACGCCGACGCGCCGGTGGCGGTTTTCGTCCACAACATCATGACCTGGGGCGACGACACCGAGTACGGCTTCGCGGCGCAGCGCCCACTGGCCGCCCGCGCCCGGCTGCTGCTGATGGACCGCCGGGGCTACGGCCGCAGCCCGGACACCGGCCGCAGCGACTACGAGGTGGACGCCGAGGACATCGTCTCCCTCCTGGGAGAGGGCGCCCACCTGGTCGGGCACGCCTACGGCGGTGTCGGCGCGATGCTCGCCGCCTCGCGGCGGCCCGATCTGGTCCGCTCCCTGACGCTCATCCAGCCGGGGGCGCTGCGGGTGGCCGAGCGGCACCCGGTGGTGGCCGAGGCGCTGGCCCGCGCACGGCGGAGCACCGCGGAACTCCCCGCGGACATGTCGGCGCGGGACTACCTGCGCGCCTCCACCGAGGGACTGGGGCTGCCGATGCCGGAGCCGACACGGGAGCGGCTGCGCGCCGCGCGCACCTCGATGCGGGAACGTCCCTGCTGGGACGCGGACATCCCGCTGCGGCCGATCGCCGACGCGCCCTGGCCCACGATGCTGGTCTCCGGCGACTGGGCCGGCGCCCCGGAACCGTACCGGAAGTACGCGGGCGAACCGCTGATCGCCTGCGCCGAGGTGATCGCCGAGACGGTCGGGGCGCGCCATCTGAGAGTCCCCGGCTTCTACCCGCACACCCAGCGGCCACAGGCGGTCAACGAGGCGCTGTGGCGGTTGTGGCGCGACGCGGAAGCGGCACGCTGACGCACCGGGGCCGGACGCGGAGCTCTCAGACGGGTTGCCGCGCGAAGAGTTCCAGACGGCCGCACTTCGGGCAGCGGTAGGCGTCGATCTGCCACCGGGGGCGGCCCATGCGCCTGGCGCCACCGAACAAGCCGCGCTCCAGCGGCCCGGCGATCCAGCGGGCGTATCCGCGGGAGTTTTCGCCCGAGTCCTCGATGAATCCCGGCTCCAGGCCGGTCGTGCCGCACTGGGCGCACTTCACGGTGTCCACCGCGGAAGTCCAACGAGCCCCGGCGGAACCCGGCCCCGACCTCGTCGCCGGTCGGCGTTCGTCCCCGCGGGGAAGATCATCCGTGTACGGACTTGTCATGCCGATGACATAAGATGCGCGCACCATTCACGAATTTTCCCCAGAGGATGTACGCGTCATGACAATCCGTGCGCCGTTCCGCTCCCCGCGCGGCATATCCGCCGCCGTCGCCCTGCTCGCGATCGGGGCGGCGGGGTGCTCCGACGTCGTCGACAGTGCCAAGAACGGCGCGACGAAGGTGGCCCGCCAGCGGTCGGTGTTCTCGCTGTCCACCGGAGACTGCTACAACCCCAACAGCGAGAAGATCGAGGGCGAGGCGCTCGCCATCGAACTCGTGCCGTGCGACGAGCCGCACCGGGGCCAGGTCGTCGGCGAGTTCGACATCGAGGAGAAGGGGGACTTCCCCGGCGAGGAGGCGGTCACGGCGATCGCCGACGAGCGGTGCCCGGCCGAGGCGGGCGAGTTCGCCCCGGACACCTGGGCGCTGCCCGAAGGGGTCGGCCTCTCCTACTACACCCCCACCGCGGAGAGCTGGGCCACCGGCGACCGCGCCGTGAGCTGCACCTACACCAAGGAGTCAGGCGAGTTCACCGGCTCGCTGAAGACCGGTGCGAAGTCGCTGAAGCCGGCTCAGAAGACCTATCTGAACGGCGCGAACGCCGTCTACGAGGCTCTGTGGGCGAACCAGCCCGAGGCGGAGACCGTAGAGGAGGACCTCGACGCCTACAAGGCGCAGGCCGACGCCGTCGCCACCGCCCTCGACGCGCACCTCGACGGTCTGCGCGGTATCGAGGGGACGGAGACCGGCAAGCTCCGCACCCGGCTGGAGAAGACCGCCGGCCACTGGAAGGACGCCGCGAAGGCCGGCGACGCCGACGCGTTCTACATCGCCTACGACCCCGCCTTCACCGGCCTGGACCCCGGTGACACGGTCGCCGCCCGCAAGGAGCTCGGCCTGGCCACCACCGTCCCGGCCGACGACGCCGAGGTCTGGGCGAACTGACCCCTCGCCGCCCCGTCCCGCCCCGCATCGGGGCGGGGCGGGGCCGGGCGGCGAAGGCGCCGACGTTGTCGGACCCGGGCGCTAATCTCCCCTTCCATGTCACGTACCACGCCGCCCCGCCCTGTCGATGTCGCCTCGGTCTTCCCGGAGCTGGCGCCGCTGGCACGTACCGCCGTCCGTCTGCACCCGCGGCCGGGCGCACCGGTGGCGGACGACAGCTCGGTGGGCGGGCCGCTGCTGTGGCCGGCGGACGAGCCGTGGCCCACCTGTCCGGAGCACACGGGCCCCTGGCTGATCGGCTACACCCCGGAGGACCTGCGCACGCAGCGACGCATACTCACCGAGGGCTGGGCCCGCCCCAGGACCCCGGGAGCCGACTTCCTCACCCCCGACGAGCGTGCCTTCATCGACGGCCTCGGCCACACCGGCAGGCGGCTGCCCGTCGACGGCCCCGTACCCCTGCTGCCGGTACTGCAGTTGTACGCACGCGACGTCCCCTCACTGCCCTGCCCTCCGGGCGCCGACCTGCTGCAGGTGCTGTGGTGCTCCTTCGAGCACGGTGAGGACTGCATGCCGGGCGTGCGGCTGCGCTGGCGCTCGGCCGGGGCCGTGACCGAGGTGCGCCGGACCCCGCCGCCGACCGTGGTGAGCGAGGGCGAGTCGCTGCCCGAACCGTGTCTGCTCAACCCCGAGCCGGTCGTGGAGTACCCGGCCCCGCTCGAACTGGACGAGGAGCTGAGCCGACGGATCCACGCCTGGGAGGAGGGCCGCCCGTACGACTACCAGAGCGACCTCTCCGTGGCGCCCGGCTGGAAGCTCGGTGGCTGGGGCAACTGGAGCTTCTGCGATCCCTGGCCGATCCTGTGCGAGGAGTGCGGGACGCGGATGCGCCCCTTCCTCACCCTGGACAGCTCCGAGTGGGACGGTGGCACGGGCAGTTGGCGCCCGCTGGAGGAACAGCCCCCGGACCGGCGGCCGCTCTACCCGCGGCCGCACGAACCCACGATGATCTCGATCGGCCGCGGTTACACGATGCAGCTCTACCTCTGCCCCGCCTCCTTCGGCCACCCGCACCGGCAGGTGATGCAGTAGGAGGCGACGTATGCGCGGGGGCGCCTGCGCGGAGGAGCGGCTTGAGGGCTGGCGACGGCGAGGGCCCGCCCGCCCGGAGCGGAGTCCCGCCCGCCGTGCGGATTGACGGATTGGGGTGCGCCGCGGCTGGGCAGGGAGCTTGCAGCGTGTCATGAGCACGCTCAACCCCCCACAAGGAGGACGACCATGCACGTCCGCACACTCGTCCGCGGCCTCACCGCGGCCCTGGCGGCCACCTTCGCGCTGGCCGGCGGCCAGGCCGCCGCCGCACCGGCCGCTCCCGCCGCCGAGGACCGCGCCCTCGCCCCGCGGATCCTCACCTACGACGCGAGCGGGGCGGCGGAGTTCAGGGCCGCGGTCGACCGGGGCGCGGCGATCTGGAACGAGAGTGTCGACGCCGTCGAACTACGGCCGGTGGCGGCCGGACAGCGCGCCAACATCCGGATCCTCGCCGACAACGGCTGGCCCCGCGCCTACACCTATTCGTTGGGCAACGGCGTGGTGTACATCGGCCGGCAGGCCGTCGACCAGGGCTACAACACCGTCCGCATCTCCTCCCACGAGCTGGGCCACATCCTGGGGCTGCCGGACCGCAAGCCCGGTCCCTGCTCGAGCCTGATGTCCGGTTCCAGCGCCGGCACCGCGTGCACGAACCCTTATCCGAACGCGGCTGAGAAGGCGGAGGTCGAAAGCGACTTCGGCGGGGCGTTCGTCTGGCCGGCCGGGGCGCCGCGCAACGTGATGACCGTGGACTGACGCGCGCGGGCGGGAGCGCCCCGCGCCGCACCGCCCCGGTGCCCGCTGCGGTCGGGAGGGTCCCGCCGCGCACCTGCGAAGGTGCGCGGCGGGACCCTCCGTTCGTACCGGTGTGCCGGGGCGGCGCTTTTTGTCCCCGGTCAGCTGTCGCCGTGGCGGAGCAGGGAACGGACCATGCGGCAGGTCGCCCCGGAGGGCGGGTGGACGCCGATCTGCTCGGCCGTGGTGCGGATCCTGCGGTCGGTGGCCCGCTCCGGGCGGTGGACGCCGGTGTCGAGCAGGGCTATGGCCAGGCGCATGGCCTTCAGGCGGCGGTTGTGCGAGACGTACCACTCGCGGGGCCGGCCGGCCGGGAGCGGCTTCTTCGGCAGTGTGGGCAGGGTCGTCAGCGCGGTGGCGGCGGGTGTGGTCGGGACCTTCGAGGGGGGCTTGGCGGCGAGCGCGGCAGAGGCCATCGGCTTCCTCCTGAGGTGGTCGTCCGGCCGTCTCGGTCTGTCTTCGACTCTACCGGGAGCCACTGACAAAAGACCTGGTCAAGTGGGAGTCATGGGTTCCGCGGAACCTTGCTCGCGGGCCTTTGCGCAGGGTGTGCCACGCCTCGGGAGGGGCGGTGGCCGGGCCGCCGGAGTCCGGGGGATCCTCCACCCGGTAAGTGTTGATTTGTCGACAAGATGTGCCTAGCCTGTGACTCAGGACAGATTTCGAACGTAGATTCGAACTGAAGCTTCGGCCGCGCGGGTGCACGTCTCGCCGGGCCGGGACCGCGTCCCGCCAACCGGCGAGCCCACCCCGAACCGCCGTCGAATGCGCCAGAGGAGAAATGGCGTGAACACCTTCACCTTCGCCCCCGCCACCAAGGAACAGGCCAAGGCCCGCATCGCGCTGACCGGACCGACCGGATCGGGCAAGACCTACACCGCGCTCATCACCGGCACCGCGATCGGCGAGCGGGTGGCCCTCATCGACACCGAACACGGCAGCGCGTCCAAGTACGCCGACGAGTTCGCCTTCGACACCCTCCAGCTCACCTCGTTCGAGCCCACCGGGCTCATCGACGTCCTCGCGGTGGCCGCCCACCAGGGCTACGACACCGTGATCGTCGACTCGCTCTCGCACTTCTGGTCCGGCGCGGGCGGAGTGCTCGAACAGGTCGACAACGCCGCGAAACGCTACGGGACGGGCAGCAGCTTCGCCGCCTGGAAGGAGACCCGCCCCATGGAGCGGGCGATGATCGACGCCCTGCTCGCCTACCCCGGCCACCTCATCGTCACCATGCGCACCAAGACCGAGTACGTCGTGGAGACCGACGACCGCGGGCGCAAGGTGCCGCGCAAGGTCGGGCTCAAGCCCGAGCAGCGGGAGGGCATCGAGTACGAGTTCGACATCGTCGGCGACCTCGACCACGAGAACACCCTGGTGATCTCCAAGTCCCGGGCGAAGCCGCTGTCCGGGCTGGTGATCCGCAAACCGGGCACGGAGTTCGCCGACTCCGTCCTCGACTGGCTCAACGCGGGCAAACCCACCCCGAGCGCGTCCGACTACCTGGCCACCGTCACCGCGCCGAACACCACCTACGAGGAACTCCGCGTCCTCTACGAGGAGGCCCGCCGGCACAACCTGCTCGCCGCCGCCGTCCTGGACCCGGCGGGGGAGCCCACCACACTGGGCGACCTCATCGTGCGCCGCGGGACCGAGGCGAGGAAGGAGGCCGGGAAAACCGGGGAGTCCCGCAAGGAGACCGAGCGGAAAGCCGTGGCGGCATGAACCTCAAGGAGCACGCGACCAGGGTCGCCGTACTCAAGGTGCTGCGCGACGCGGTGGAGGAGCAGTACCAGGCCACACGCCGCGAGGTCCTCGACGAACTGCGCGCGGCCCGCGAGGAGTACGCGCTGAAGTCGATACGGGTGACCCTGCGGGACGGCACGCCCATCGCCACCATCACGCTCATCGACCCCAAACCGGAGGTCGTGGTCGCCGACGAGGACGCCTTCACCACCTGGGTGGTCGAGAACCATCCGGACGAGGTGGAGACGCTCGTGAGGGTGCGTCCCAGCTGGCGCAGGCAGTTCACCGCACGGCTCACCGCCTGGCCGGGGCCGGCCACCGACCCGCACACCGGAGAGGTGGTCCCCGGTCTGGAGACGGCCCCGCCGCCGGAGCCGCGCTCGTTCAGCCTCCGGCCCGTTCCGGGCGGAACGGAACAGGTCGCCCGGGCCTGGCGCACCGGCGAGATCGACCTGCCCCGGCTGCTCGCCCTCGACAGCGGCGAAGGGCGTGGCGGCACCCGGGAGGAGATCCGCGGCGAGGAGCACTGACCGCCGGCGCCGCGCGTCCGCGGCGCACCCGCCTCGCATCCGCCGTACACCCCTCGCACGAGAGGAGCCACCGATGGCCGGTGAGCCCGTCATCACCGTCGTCGGCAACCTGACCGACGACCCCGACATCCGCACCACCCCGTCCGGAGACACGGTCACCCACTTCACCGTCGCCTCCACGCCCCGCACCTTCGACCGGCGGAGCAACGAGTGGAGGGACTCCGCCGAGACGCTGTTCCTGCGCTGCTCCGCCTGGCGGCAGGAGGCGGAGCACGTCGCCGAGTCCCTCACGCGCGGCACGCGCGTCATCGTCCAGGGCCGGCTGCGCCAGCGGACCTTCGAGACCCGCCAGGGCGAGAAGCGCACCGTGGTGGAGTGCGAGGTGGACGAGGTCGGCCCCTCCCTGCGGTTCGCCGGCGCGACGGTCGCCAGGGGCCCGCGCACGGGCGTCCCCGCCGGCGACCGCTTCGCCGCCGCACCGGCGGCCGGCGGCCCGCCCGGCCGGGAGGACGGCGAGCGGCACGCACCCGGGGAGAGCGAACTCCCCTTCTGAACGCCGCGGTCTTCCACGAGACCGCGCCCCCGGCGCCACGGCGGCGGGCGACCGCGACCGACACTCCAGGCCGCCCGCCGCGCCGGCGCAACCCGACCCACCGAGGTGGACCCAGTGAAAGAACAGGACCGCGAGAAGGCGCTCGACGCCGCGCTCGCACAGATTGAACGGCAGTTCGGCAAGGGCGCGGTGATGCGCCTGGGCGACGGGGTGTGGGATCCCATCGAGGCCATCCCGACCGGGTCGACCGCTCTGGACGTGGCGCTGGGGGTGGGCGGTCTGCCGCGCGGCCGGGTGGTGGAGGTCTACGGGCCGGAGTCCTCCGGCAAGACCACCCTGACCCTGCACG
>NZ_JAKMAY010000148.1:0-14208 GCF_022015835.1 Streptomyces sp. ICN903
CCCCGCCTCCGCCCGGCGGGGGCCGCATGCGGTCCCTCACCGCGGGTATCCGGCGACCACGGTGCGAGGACGGCGAGGACGCGCCGTCACGGCCGGCGGACCGTCACATACCCGGGGGTGGCAGCGGATGAGGCACGGTTTCCTGTCGAAGGACACGGGTGGCGAAGCGGCGCGGGACACCTCGCGCGGTGAGCCCGCCGCGCCCCGGCCGCCCCTGGTGCGGGCACTGGTGATGGTGGTGGCCCTGGCCGCGACGGTGCTGTTCGCCGTGGTGCTGGCCAAACTGACCCTGACTCCGTCGTACGCCTCGGAGTCGCTGACGCACAGCAACCTGCGGCCGGGCGACTCCATCCGCAACTACCTGGACCAGCCCGCGTTCCGCGACACCGTCAAGCAGCTCGGCGGCAACATCGCCCTGGGGGTGCCGTTCGGGGTGCTGCTGCCGGTGGCCTGGCCGCGTGCCCGCGGGCTGCTGCGGGTGGTCCTGCTGACCATGGCCGTGATGGTGGCGGTGGAGCTGGTACAGGGGACCGTCGTGCGGGGGCGGGCGTTCGACATCGACGACGTCATCCTCAACACCACCGGCGCACTGCTGGGTTACCTGCTGCTCGGCCGCCGCATCGGCCGCGCCGTCCATCCGCCCCGCCGCCGCTGGTGGCGGCGGGGCACGAGGCGGGAAAGCGCCGCGGCCGCCGGGCCCGGCAAGGCCTGAGACGCCCGCGCCGCGGTACCGGCCGGGCCGGTGACACGGGGCGCTTTCGCTCCTCCCTCACCGCCCGTCCGGTGGGGGATCCGGTCTCACCAGATGGCCTCGACCCACTCGGGGCGGTCGATGAACGGGTTCCGGTTGTGCTGGTACTCGTCGTGGATGACCTCGTTGCGGTTGCGCTCGAAGGAGTCGGGCGGGTCCTGCCGGTGCCACTGCTTCAGGACGCTGATACGCCCGTGGTAGGGCGCCGAGCCGTTGCCCACCCGGTCGTTGGGCTCCAGGTCGGCGAAGCCGTCCTCACCCTCGTAGCGCACGGCCATGTAGAGGATCATGCGGGCCACGTCGCCCTTGACCGCGTCGCGGGGCTCGAAACTGTCGCCGTCGGTGTGGTTGCCGGGCGCCCCGGAGACCGCGCTGCCGCCGTTGTCGAAGTCCTTGTTCCCCCGGATGCTGTTGACCCGTACGTCCGTGGGGCGCAGATGGTGCAGGTCGGTGCCGGGTCCGGTGCTGGTGCCGAAGTCGCCGTGGGACTTGGCCCACACGTGCTCGCGGTTCCAGTCGCCCAGGTTGCCGCCGTGCTCGGACTTCGCCTGGGAGCGGCCGCTGTACAGCAGGATCACGTTGTCCGGATTGGAGGGATCCTCGTCGGTGTCTCCCAGTGCGTCCCAGACCTGGCTGTAGGAGAGCCTGGTCTGCTCGCTGATGATGTCGTTGAGCGCCGCCTTCAGCGCGGCTCCGGTCTTCCCTTCGGCGGACGCGTAGTAGGTGTCCGCCGAGGAGACCGGGAGCGCGGCGGACGGAGCGGGGGCGGGGGCGGCCGAGACGGAGGCGGGGACGGCCACGGCCAGCAGGGCGGCCGCGGCCAGGGCTATGCCTCCGGTCGCGGACCCACGGGAGCGGGACATGTGGGGGTGTCCTTTCGGTAAGCCCCGGTTCAGGGACTGCCAACGACTTCCAACGGTTGTTCGATATGCGGAGCTTCCCATATGGACATGTCCCTGCCAACAGCACAGTGGGAAGATCCCGTGACCGTCACGGGAACACCGGCCCCCACCGGTCCCGGTTCCGTGCGCCCGGACGGGCGGGAGGGCCGGTCCGGGCACACGGGGCGGATCACCCCGGAGGGCGGGTCACTTCGGACAGGAGCCGCCCGGCACGGCACCCGCGCAGAGGGCCGTGCCGTCCTCCTGCCCGTGGGGCATCACGGGCAGGCGGGGGCGGCGGGCAGGTCCGAGACCAGTTCGGACCACCGGTGGGTCCGCCTCGCCCGGCAGACCTCGGCCGCCACCTCGGCGGTGTCCAGCCGCCACAGGCGCTTCTCCTCACCCGCGGTCGCCAGCGTCCGGCCGTCCGGGCTCAGGGCCATGGCGGAGATCTCCCCGTCGCCGGTGAGCGTGGCCGCCGTGTCGCGCGAGGCGGTGTCCCACAGGTGGATCGTGCCCGTCCCCGCGGAGACCAGCGTTCCGCCGTCCGGGGAGAACGCCACGTGCTCGGCGCCGTCGGGGTGGCCCGTGAGGGTGGCGGCGGTGCGGTAGGAGGCCGTGTCCCACAGCCGTACGCGGCCTCCGGCCGCGGTCGCCAGCAGCCGGCCGCCAGGGGAGAACGCCACACCGGTGACCGGGCCCTCGTGGCCGGTCAGGGATGTCCTCACCCGCCGGCCGCGCACCTCCCACACCAGCACGGTGCGGTCGGCGGAGGCCGTGGCCAGGGTACGGCCGTCCGGGGAGAAGGCCAGCGCGCGCACCCGGTCGGCGTGCCGTCTGAGGACGGCCGCCTGCCGTCC
Source organism: Streptomyces sp. ICN903 (assembly GCF_022015835.1). Taxonomy (NCBI): domain Bacteria; kingdom Bacillati; phylum Actinomycetota; class Actinomycetes; order Kitasatosporales; family Streptomycetaceae; genus Streptomyces; species Streptomyces sp. ICN903. Next base: position 2,493 of record NZ_JAKMAY010000148.1, read on the forward strand.
CCGTCCGGCGTCCCACAGCCGTACGGTGTCGTCGGAGGAACCGGTGGCCAGGGTACGGCCGTCCGGGGAGAAGGCCACGGCCGTCACCGCGTCGGTGTGGCCGGTGAGGGTGGCCCGCCGCCGCCCCGAGGCGGCGTCCCACAGCCGGACCGTGCCGTCGGCGGTGCCGGTGGCCAGGGTACGGCCGTCCGGGGAGAACGCCGCCGCGTGCACGTCGCTTCCGTGTTCCAGGGTGCGCAGCCGGCGGTGTCCGTCCGTCCGCCACAACTCCACCGCCCCGTCGGCGCTCCCGGTGGTGGCCAGGGTACGGCCGTCCGGGGAGAAGGCCGCCAGCCGGGAGAACGGCGCGGCGGTGCCCAGAACGGCGGTCCGCTGCTGTGTGGCGGTGTTCCACAACTGCACCCGGCCCTCGCCGTCGGCCACGGCCAGGACGCGGCCGCCGGGGGACAGCGCCGTCTCGTAGGCGGCCGGCTCCTCTCCGGCGGTGATGGTGGCGGTCGTGCGGTGGTCGCCGGTGTCCCAGAACCTGACGGTGCCGTCGGCTCCGGTGACGGCGAGGGTACGGCTGTCGGGGGTGAACGCCAGTTCCCGGTGGGCGTGTTCGCGGCGGCCCGTCACCGAGGAGGTCTTGCGGTAGTGGTAGGTCGCGGTGTCCCACAGCCGGGTGATCTCGGTGCCGGCCGCGGCCAGGATGCGGCCGTCCGGGGAGAACGCCACGTCGTGGACCGGGCTGCGCTGCCCGGTCGACGCGCTCCTCATGATGGTGAGGGTGGCACTCTCGCGGCCCGACTCGGTGTCCCACACGCGCAAGGTGGCGTCGACACCGCCGGTGGCCAGGGTACGGCCGTCCGGGGAGAACGCCACGGCCGTCACCTCACCCGTGTGCCCGGACAGGACGGCCGTCTGCCGCTCCTCCGCCACGTCCCACAGCCGCACGGTCCCGTCGCCGCCTCCGGTGGCCAGGGTACGGCCGTCCGGGGAGAAGGCCACCGTCGTCACCTGGCCGGTGTGGCCGGTGAGGGTGGCGGCGACCCGGTGCTTCCGGGTGTCCCACAGCTTGACGCTGCGGTCGTCGCCCGCGGTGGCCAGCAGCCGGCCGTCCGGGGAGAAGGCCACGTCGTTCACCCGGTCCGTGTGGCCGGCGAGGGTGGCGGCGACCTGGTGTGCCCGGGTGTCCCACAGTCTGACGCCGTGGCCGTCCCCGGCCGTTGCCAGGGTGCGGCCGTCCGGGGAGAACTCCATCGCCGACACGGTGCCGACCTGCCCGGCGAACCGGTCGGCCCGGTAGCGGGCGTAGGCGGACAGCAGGCTGCTGCGCGTCTCGGGGACGTCGGCCCGCTGGAAGGCCGCCAGGGCCAGCATCGCCGCCGCCTCCGGGCGTTCCCCGGCCATCGAGTCGGCCTGGGCGGCCAGTTCGTGCGAGGTGACGACGCGCCGCTGCTCACGGGCGATCGAGTACTGCTGGACGGTCGCCGCGATCGCGGTCGCGCAGAGCACCAGCAGGGCGGACAGCACCACCGACAGCCGTCGCAGCCGCATGGTCCGGGACCGGGCCTCCTCCGCCTCCGCCGCCTCGGCGGCCTCGCTGGCCAGCAGGAACTCCCGTTCCAGCGCGGTGAGGCCGGCCCCCGCGCCGCCGAGCCGGTCCCGGGCCGCCGCGAGCCGGGCGCCCCGGTAGAGGGCTCCCGCGTCGCGGTCCAGGGAGTGCCAGACCTGCGCGGCCTCCGTCAGCTGCCGATGGACGAGCAGCCGCCGCCGGTCCGCCTCGATCCAGCCGCGCAGCCGGGGCCAGGCCGCGATCAGCGCCTCGTGCGCCAGGGTGACCGTCGAGCCGTCGAGGGTGACCAGGCGGGCCCGCGCCAGCCGCTCCAGCACCTCGGCCTCGGCGGTGCGGCCCGCGCCGTCCGCGCCCAGCTCGCCGCGGTCGGTGGGGCGCCGGGTGTCGGGCGCCCCCTCGCCGGGGTTGACCAGCCGCAGCAGGATCCCGCGGGCGGCGGCGGCCTGGTCGGGGTCCAGCCGGGTGTAGAGGTCCTCGGCGGTCTGGGCGATGGCTCCGCGTATGCCTCCGGCGGCCTCGTAGGCGGCCAGGGTCAGCGCGCGTCCGCGGCGCCGGCGCCAGGTCTCCAGCAGGGCGTGGGACATCAGCGGCAGGCCTCCGGGCTCGCCGGTCGCCTCGTCCACCAGCCTGGCGGTGAGGGCGCGTTCGACGATCAGGCCCGCGTCGGCGGCCGGGCGGACGATGGCCCGGCGCAGCTGGGCCGGGGTCATCGGCCCGACCAGGAGCGTGGCGTCCCGCAGGGCGTCGGCGAGGCCGGGATGGCCCGCGCAGTGGCCGAAGAAGTCCGCCCTGACCGCGACGACGACCCGCAGCCGGCTGCGGGGGCGGCGGGCCGCCAGCAGCAGGTCGATGAACTCCCTGCGCTCCTCGGGGTCGCGGCACAGGGTGAAGACCTCCTCGAACTGGTCGACGACGACCACCGTGTCCGCGTCGGGGACACGGGAGGCCGGCGAGAGCAGGCGGAGGTGGTCCCTCATGGGGCGCGGGCCGGGGGTGAAGACGCGGATGGCGGCCGACCGCATCGCGGCGGTGCCGGAGCGCAGGGCGGGGATCAGCCCCGCGCGCAGCAGCGAGGACTTGCCGCTGCCGGAGGCGCCGACGACGGCCGTGAACCGCCCCTCCCCCACCCGGCGTACGAGGTCACCGGTGAGCTGCTCGCGTCCGAAGAACCGTTTCTCGTCCTCCGGCTGGAAGCGTCTGAGCCCCGGATAGGGGGCGTCGGCGCCGTCCGTGCCGGACGGCTGGGCCAGGACGTCGGCACACGCCCGGCGCCAGCGCTCCTCCCACTCCTCCCGGTCGCCGCCGCAGGCCTGCGCGTAGGCCAGGGCGACCGGGAGCGTGGGCAGTCTGCGGCCGGCCGCCGCCTCGGCCAGGGTCGCCGCCGAGTAGGGCGCCCTCTGAGCCATCGCCCGGTAGGTGGCGCCGCCCGAGGCCCGGCGCAGCTCCCGCAGTTCGACGGCGAACCGCTGCACCGGCCCGGCGGCCGGGTCCAGTGGTTTCTCCCGGCGCCCCATCGCGTGCCCTCCCCCGCCGTGTCCGCCCGCCGCGTCCGCGATCGGGCGCCACCGTAGGCCCCCCGCGACCGGCCGACAAGCCCGCGCTCCACCCCGTCGCCTCCCCCTTCGAACGTGCCGCGCGCCGGCCGCGAATTGTCCGGCGCGGCGGAACGGGCCTGCCTGACAACGCCTGCCGGCCGAGACTCGGTGCCCGGGCACGGCCGGACGGACCGGTGTGGTCCGGCCGGGCCGGCGGCGGGAGACACGGCCGGGGAGAAGGAGGAGTACATGGTGTACGAGACGGTGTTCGCGAGCGAGGACGTGCCCGCGGCCGAGCGGTTCGGCCGGTGGTGCGAACTGGTCCGGCGGGCCCACGCGCCCCTGGAGGCGGACAGCCCCCACCGGGCGGACTTCCGGGCCCGGCTGCGCGTGCTGAGCCTCGGGGCCGTCACGGTGTGGCCCGCGGAGTTCGCGCCCGCCGTCCTGCGGCGCACCCCGGAGCTGGTCCGGCGGCACGACCCGCGGACCGTCCATGTGTCCCTGCCGCTGCGGGGGCGGCTGAGGGTCGCGCGGGAGGGCCGCGTGGACGGCCACGGCCCCGGTTCCCTGTGCGTGGTGGACACCTCCCGCCCCTGCGAGATGTGGGCGGGCGACGGCGACGGCCCGTACAGCGGCATCGGGCTGGAGGTCCCCCGGGACCTGCTGCACCTGCCGCCGGAGCGGCTGACCGGGCTGACCCGCCGCGGCCTGTCGGCACGGGAGGGCATGGGGGCGCTGCTGGCGCAGTTCCTGACCACGGTGGCCGCGGACTCCGCCCGCTACCGGCCGTCCGACGGGCCCCGGCTGGCCGCGGTCGCGGTCGACCTGCTGTCCGCCCTGTTCGCCCATACCCTGGAGAGCGACCACGCGCTGCCGCCGGAGGACCAGCGGCGGGCCCTGCTGCTGCGCGTCCAGGCCTTCATACGCCGGCACCTGCACGACCCGCATCTGTCCCCGCCCGCGATCGCGGCGGCGCACCACATCTCCCTGAGCCATCTGCACCGGCTGTTCCGGGACGAGGGCTCCACCGTCTCGGCGTTCCTGCGCGACCAGCGGCTGCGGCGCATCCGGCGGGACCTGTCCGACCCCGCCCTGCACCGCACGCCCATCCACGCCGTCGCCGCCCGGTGGGGTCTGACCGACCCCTCCGCCTTCAGCCGCGCCTTCCGCCTCGCCTACGGCACCTCGCCCAGCGACTACCGCCGGAGCGCGCTGGCCCGCGGCGGTACGCCGGCGGCCGCCCGGGGCGCTCTCGTGGCGAACGCCGCCGGCCGCTGAGGCACCGCGCGACCCGGCACCCGGTGCCGGGTATCCGGTATCAGCCCATGTCCAGGCGGGCGGCGGCCTTGCGCAGCACGCCCGTCTTCTGCTCCACCGGCTTCTGCTGCTCACCCTGGAGCGCGCTGACGACGGTGAGCGCGCCGGTCAGCACGGGGATGCTCCACTGGGCCCAGCGCAGCTGCCGCTCGGCGTCCTCCGTGGAGGCCGGGTGGTGCTGGGCACCGGCCGCCTTGTCCGGGTCGGCGGAGGTGGCCATCTCCAGTTTCTTGCCCATGACGCGGCTGTAGGCGGTGGCCGCCAGGGCCGCGCCGGTCAGGACGGTCTTGATCGCCGAGGAGGCCCCCACTCCCCGCTGGTGCTCCACGCGGTACATGTTGGACGCCAGCAGGGACACGGCGCCCGCGAGGTGGGCGGCGATGGCCAGTCCGTTGACCGGCGTCCACTTCGCCCATCCGATGCTCGCGATCCTGTCGCCGGTCGCGGCGTCCTCCCACTCCCTGGCGACGCCGTTCAGCCCCACGGCGCCCATCAGGGAGCCGCCGAACCATGCGCCCATGCCCAGGTCGTGCAGGCTGCGGGCGAGCGTGTTGCGTTCGGACACGATGATCTCCAGTTCGCCTCGTCCGATTCGAGCGATATCCACGACATTCGAGAATTTCGCGGCATTCAAGGCATACCAGAGGTTTCCGCGGGCCGCCGCCCGGAGCCGCACGGCCGGGCGGCGGCACCCGCGCCCGTACCGGGGGCGCGGCGGCGGTCATCCGCCGGCGCCCTCCCCCGCCCCCGCCTCCCGCGAGGCCGCGGCCGGCGCGGGGCGGCACAGCACCGGGTTCTGCAGTTCGGTGCAGGGGCGGTGGCCGCGGGAGCGCACGATGTCCCTGCCGACCTCGTTCGTCAGATAGCGCAGGAAGCTGGCGGCCAGGGACTTGGCGGGGGGCTCGCCGTAGGTGTAGGCGTACTCCGTCTCCCAGAACGGGTAGGCCCCGTGGTCGGCCGCCTCCAGTGTGGCCCGCTGTCCGCCGATGCGCACCAGCCGCAGGTCCTTCCGGCCGGACGCCTCGTCGAGGCCGCTGTAGCCGATGGCCCCGGGCGTCTGCGCCACCTCGTCCAGCACCTCGGTGGTGGAGCCCCGCTCGCAGTTGAGCGGGCCGCGCGGCATGCCGGGCAGCAGGGTGAGGCAGTCGTCGGAGGTGCGCGCGAGATTCCGCGACCCGCTGAAGATCCGCTCCTCGAAGACGCCGCGGGTACCGGAGTTGCTCAGTCGGCTCACCAGGCGGACGGGCAGGTCCGCTCCTCCCACGTCCTTCCAGTTGGTGATCCTCCCGCCGTACAGGTCCCCGATCTGCTCCAGCGTGAGGTCCTGGACCCCGGCGTCCTCGTGGATCACGAGAGTGAAGAGGGTGAAGGCCACCGGACGCGGCAGCAGCAGCGGCTGGTCGTCCCGCTTGGCCCCGTCGGTGAACGCCAGTGTCCGGGTGTTCCTCCCCTTGCTCTCACTCATCAGCGCTTCCAGGCCCCCCTTGCTGCCCTGGTAGTCGTGGTGGAACGTGACGCCCTGCTCGCCGCAGGTCTCCCGGTACGCCTCCGCGGCCTCCCGCAGCACGGGTTCGAAGGCCGTGGATCCGGTGAGGGTGAGCTTGCCGCCGGCGCAGTCCAGCGGCGCCGCGGTGTCGTCGCGGCCGAGCACGGAGAAGGCGAGCTGCCCGAGGATGACCAGGACCAGGAAGCAGACCAGCGCGACGGCCTGCCAGGGCGTCCCGGTCTGGCTCCTGGTCTCCTGTATGCCGCCGTTGCCCACACCGCCCTTGATCCCGCCTATGACCCTGGGCGGCTCGAACGGCGCCTGCGGGTCCGCGCCGGCCCCCGCACCGCCGGTGCGCTCCAGGGCGGCCAGGACCTTGTAGTGGGCGGAGCGGTTGAGCGGCACCTTGGGGAGTTCGATGACGCCGTCGCGCACGTTCAGACCCGAGTCGTCGCTGAAGCAGGGGCGCAGGAAGTCGTCGCTGAGCTCGGTCACCACCATCCCGGCGACCCTGCGCCCGGGGAACTCGATCCGGACACCGACCCTGTCGTCGGGGAGGACGGCGTAGTCGTCGATGTCGATGTGGGTCGCGCCGCTGTTCTCCACGCGCAGCAGGACGAACGACGGATCCACCAGCCGGGTGCCGTCGCCGTCCTGCAACTGCTGCAGCGCCCCCGCGTACTGGACTCCCGCGAGCCGGGCGTGCACGGCGTCGGTCGCGGTGGTGTCCATCTGCACCCGGTAGCCGAGTCGCTTGCGTCCGACGAAGACGAACTCGTAGAGCGCGGCGACGATCGGCACGAGCACACCGAGCACCGCGAGAACGACTTCCCACCGAAGCATGTCCATGGCCTGTGCGACCCCCGTGGAGAACATGGTGAAGGGCCGTCAAACATACGAGCGGGCCGGGCTCCGGCGAAGTGGTGTGTCCGGCTTCCGGCGAGTGTTCACCGGCTGTTGGGGAGCGGTGCGTCGGCCGTACGGCGCGCCGTACGCCCCCGGGCGGGCCGGCGGGCGTACGGCGGTGCGCGACGGGCCGCTCAGCCGCAGGAGGCCGCCCGCTCGTACCAGCCGGGCTCGGTCTCGGTGAGGGAGGTGACGGTGTAGACGTTCCACAGTCCCAGCGCGTCACCGGAACCGACCGCGTAGGTGTAGCCGTAGCGGACGGTGGCGCGGCCCTGCCGCACATGGGTGTAGTTGCTCGCCGTGAAGCACGCGGGCGTCCCCGGGTCGCCGGGGTCGCCCGGATCACCCGGATCACCGGGGTCGCCCGGGTCGGTGTCGCCCAGGTCCCAGTCGGCGGTGATGTACGCCGTCGAGCACATCAGGTCGGCGGTGTACGCGCCGGTCGTTCCGCAGCCCTCCGAGGGGCGCACCGGGACGGCGTGCCCCATACCGGTGACGCGGTAGTCGCGCACGACGGTGCCGGCGGAGGAGTCGTAGTCCCTGCGCGTCACCCCGCCGGGCAGCGAGGCCGAGCCGTCCGCGGTGGCGTCCGTGCCGTGGGTGTTCGTCCACTGCTTGACCAGCTCGCCGGCGTTCGCCGGGGCGACCGTGGTGTCGGAGGCGCCGTGCCAGATCGCCACCGACGGCCACGGACCGCCGTATCCCGGGTTCTGGGAGCGGACCAGATCGCCCCACTGGGCGGCGGTCTTCGTGACGCCCGGGTTCATGCAGCCGAACGCCCCGACCATGCTGGTGGCGCAGCCGTGCGGCACACCGGCCAGCACGGCGCCGCCCGCGAACACGTCCGGGTAGGCGGCGAGCACGCTCGCGGCCATCGCGCCGCCGCCGGAGAACCCGGCGACGTACACCCGGGACGGGTCGGCCCCCACCGCGCTCACGGTGTGGGCGACCATCTGGCGCAGCGACAGCGCCTCGCCCCGTCCGCGCGAGGTGTCGCCGCCCTGGAACCAGTTGAAGCAGCGGGAGCTGTTGTTGGCCGTCTCCTGCTGGGCCGCGACGAGCGCGAAGCCGCGGCTGTCGGCGTACGTGCGCCAGCCGTAGGTCGTCACGAAGCCGGGCGCGTCCTGGGTGCAGCCGTGCAGGACGAGGACGACCGGGGCGCCGGCCGGCAGGTCGTCGGGGACGTAGCGGTACATGGTCAGCGCGCCCGGGTTGGAACCGAAGCCGGTGACGCGTTCGAGGTCGGCGGCCGCCGCCGGGGCGGCGGACAGCCCGGTGAACGCCAGCGCGAGCGTGCCCAGCAGCACACCCGCGCGGCGCAGGAGGGTCGTGGTTCTCATGAGGGGGGTCCTTACGCCTGAAAGGGACCTGACAATCGATGCCGGTACCGTAGAACGTGACGCAGATCACCCGAACATGCAGAAGCCACAGGTTCACCGGCCCGCCGGTGGCCGCCGCCCACATTGCCCGGAGGGGACCACGGCCTCGGAGGTCACTCGGCGCAGGCCTCCTCCGGCCCCGAGCGGGCGAGGGCGGCCAGGGTGTCCAGCGCGCGGGCGAGGACGTCCGGCGGCGGCGAGGCGAGGGCGAGGCGTACGGCGTGGGGGGCCCGGAGCCCGTCGGCGGCGAACGCGGCCGCCGGGGTGACCGCGATGCCGTGCCGGGCGGCGGCAGCGACGAAGGTGTCCGCCCGCCACGGGCGCGGCAGCTCCCACCAGCAGAAGTACGAGGACGGGTCGCCGCCGACCGCGAAGCCCTCCAGCCGGCGGGCGGCGATCTCCCGGCGGGCGGACGCGTCCCGCCGTTTGGCCCGTACGATCTCCTCCACCGCCCCCTCGGCCCACCAGCGCCCGGCCGCGTCCAGAGCGAAGCGCGCGGGCCCCCATCCCCCGGAGCGCAGCGCCGCGGCGACGGCGGGCGCGAGGGCACGCGGGGCGACCGCGTATCCGACGGTCAGCCCGGGAGCCAGGCGTTTCGAGAGGCTGTCGACCACGACCGTGCGCTCCGGGAGCAGGGCGGCCAGCGGCGGTACGTCGCGGAGGAAGGCCCAGACGGCGTCCTCGACCACGGCCACGCCCAGCCGGTCGAGCACGTCCGCCAGCTCGGCCAGTCGCCGCGGCGGCGTCACCAGGCCCAGCGGGTTGTGGACGGCGGGCTGGAGGTAGACGGCTCTCAGCGGTGCCGTGCGGTGGGCCTCGGCCACGGCCTGCGGGACCACCCCTCGCCCGTCCACCGCCAGCGGGACGACCTCCACCCCCAGCCGGCCCGCGACGGACCGCAGCACCGGGTAGGTCAGCTCCTCGGCGCCCAGCCGCCCGCCCGGCGGGACCAGCGCGGCGATCGCGGCCGCGATCGCCTGGCGTCCGCCCCCCGCGAACAGCACCCGGTCCGGGTCCGGCCGCCAGCCGCCCCGGGCCAGCAGGCCGGCGGCGGCGCCCCGCGCGGCGGCCGTGCCCGCGGGGCCGACGGGGCGCGTGGCGGACTCCAGGACGTCCGGGCGCAGCAGCGGTGCCATCCCGGCCGCGAGGAGCGCCGACTGCTCGGGCACCACGGGGTGGTTGAACTCCAGGTCGACGCGCCCCTCGGCCGGTTCGGCCACCGCCGGGTCCGCCGTGCGCGGGGAGGCCCGGACGAAGGTGCCCCTGCCGACCTCGCCGACCGTCAGGCCCCGGCCGGCCAGTTCGCGGTAGACCCGTGCGGCCGTGGAGGCCGCGATGCCTCGCCGCCGGGCGAACTCCCGTTGCGTGGGCAGCCGGTCGCCCGGCCGCAGCCGTCCCGCGGCGATGTCGGCCGCCATGCCGTCGGCGATCCGCCGGTAGTCGTCCACAGGGCTCGTCCGTCCGCCTCGTCCGCTTCGCCCGCCGGCTCCGATGCCGCCGATGCCGTACGGTCACATCATTACACCGAGAGCAATATAGAACATTGCATCGACGCATATCGGGGACATACGCTCGACGGGCGGTTCTCCCGCGGACGGCCCGGCGGCCGCGGACCGGCCCCGGAAAGGCGGACACAGGCCATGCTCGGAACAGGTGCGGTGCTCGGCGTCGCGGCGGTCTCCCTGGGGATGGTCCTGACCCCCGGGCCGAACATGATCTACCTCGTCTCGCGGAGTATCGCCCAGGGGCGGCGTGCCGGGATCGTGTCGCTCGGCGGCGTCGCCCTCGGTTTCCTGGTCTACCTCACGGCCGCGAACCTGGGCCTGTCGGTCGTCTTCCTGGCGGTCCCCGGGCTGTACGCCGCGGTGAAACTCGCCGGAGCCGCGTATCTGGCGTGGCTCGCCTGGCAGGCCCTCCGACCGGGGGGAGCCGCGGTCTTCGCTCCGCAGGATGTTCCGCACGACCCGCCCCGACGCCTGTTCGTCATGGGACTGGCGACGAACCTGCTCAACCCGAAGATCGCGGTCATGTACCTCTCGCTCATCCCGCAGTTCGTCGATCCGGGGGCCGGGCACGTCCTGCTCCAGGGGTTCGCGCTCGGCGCGGTCCAGGTGGCGGTCAGCCTGGCGGTGAACCTGGCCATCGTCCTGGCCGCCGGTTCCATCGCGGCCCTCCTGTCCCGGCACCCCTCCTGGCTGAGGATCCAGCGGTACGCCATGGGATCCGTCCTCGGCGCACTGGCCGTCACCCTCGCCGTCGACGACTCGCGCCCCGCGCGGACGGCCTGACGCGCCGGCGGGCGGCGCGAACGGCCGAGAGGGCGCCGGCGCGGCGGTCGGCGGTCGGCGGTGCGGCGGGTCACCACCGCAGGGCGAGCGCCCCGTCCGGCTCCCGGTCGACGTGCGAGCCGAGGTCTCGGCCGGCGCGGTCCAGGACCGCCCGCAGCCATCCGGCGTCCTCCCGCGAGGCGTGGCGCAGCCGTATCCGCCGCGCCTGGAGCGGCACCATCCGCACACCGGCCGTCCGGCCGTCCGGCTCCAGCCGGACGAAGTACAGCAGCCGCAGGTCGTCCCGGTACCGCTCGTATCCGGTGATGCCCTCGTAGTCGTTCACCAGATCGCCGCAGCCGTACAGCACGAGCCTTCCCCGGTACACCTCCAGGGGGCGGGGATGGTGCGAGGAGTGGCCGTGGACGACGTCCGCGCCGCCGTCGACCAGGGCGTGCGCGAAGCCGGTCTCCTCGGCGGAGACCTCACAGCCCCAGTTCGGCCCCCAGTGGACCGAGACGACCACGACGTCCCCCGGCCGCCTGACCCGGCGGATCCGCTCGGCCACGGCGGCAGCGGCGGCCGGCGAGGGCTCGTCCACGACGTCCACGCCCGGCCGGCCGGGGCCCGCGGACCAGGACGGCGGTACGCCGCTGGAGGGCATGCCGAAGGCCAGGACCACCACCCGCCGCCCGCCTTCCAGGGGTACGGGCACGGGCCGCCGCGCGGCGGCGAGGTCCCGTCCCGCCCCCGCCGCGGCGATTCCCGCGCCCGCCAGGGCGTCGAGCGTCTCCTCCAGGCCGGGGCGGCCGAAGTCCAGGACGTGGTTGTTGGCCAGGACGCAGACGTCGGGGCGGGCGGCCGACAGGCAGGGGAGGTCGGCGGGGCTCATCCGGTAGTGGATGCCCTTGCCCGGCGCGAACGCTCCGCTGCGCGTGACGGCGGTCTCCAGGTTGACGATCCGGGCGTCGGGGGCGGCATCGTCGATCGCCGCGAGCGCCTCGCCCCAGGGCCACTCGAAGCCGGCCGGCCGGGGCACCGGGCCGCCGGCCGCCTCCGCCAGATCGACGTAGGAGCGGGCGTCCCGGATGTACGCCTCGCGCAGCTCCGGGTCGCCGGGGTACGGGAGGATCTGGTCGACGCCCCGGCCGAGCATCACGTCACCGCAGAGGAACAGGGTGACCGCGGCCCCGCTCACGCTTCCGAGGATAGAACCTTCCCGCCCCCGCCCCCGCCTCCGGGGCCGGCCGGCCCCGGAGGCGGGGGAC